>NZ_JWGX01000011.1:0-124266 GCF_000813075.1 Shewanella sp. ECSMB14102 | reverse complement strand
TGCTGGGGACCACGGGCGTTAACTTCGGCGCCGGTATGACTGGCGGTTTTGCCTATGTGTTCGACCAATTCGGCCGCTTTAGCCGTAGGGTCAATACCGAACTGGTCGATACCCTCAAGCTGGAGATGCCCATTCATCAACAGCACCTCAAAGGGCTGATAGAGCAACATGTGGCCGAGACCGGCAGTGAACACGCCAGTGCCATTCTCAGTGAGTTTGACAACTGGCTCGACTGTTTTGTCCTGGTCAAGCCCAAGAATATTCAGGTTTCGGATCTGCTCAAACTGGAACAACCGAGCCCGGAACTGGCCGTAAAAGCGGGGTAAGCGAGCATGAGTAACGATTTTCAGTTTATCGAAGTGGGTCGTATCGACCCGAGCAAGCAGGCTATCGCACGCCGCAAGACTGAGTTTATTGAGATTTACCAACCCTTTGCCCAGGCGCAGGTCGACCAGCAGGCCGATCGCTGCCTGGACTGTGGTAACCCTTACTGCGAGTGGAAGTGCCCGCTGCACAACTATATCCCCAACTGGCTCAAGCTGGCCAAACAGGGACGTATCCTGGAAGCGGCAGACCTGGTGCATGAAACCAATACCCTGCCGGAGGTCTGCGGCCGAGTCTGCCCGCAGGACAGGCTCTGTGAAGGTGCCTGTACCCTGAATGATGACTTCGGCGCCGTCACCATAGGCAATGTGGAAAAGTACATCACAGATACCGCCATCGCCCAGGGCTGGCGCCCTGACATGAGCCAGGTAACGCCCAGAAGCGAGCGGGTCGCCATCATAGGCGCGGGGCCGGCCGGTCTTGGCTGCGCCGATATCCTGGCCCGCAACGGGGTCAAGGCTGTAGTCTTTGACAAATATCCTCAGATAGGCGGCCTGCTGACCTATGGCATTCCCGCCTTTAAGCTCGACAAGTCCGTGATGGCTACCCGCCGCAGCGTGATGGAAGGCATGGGGATAGAGTTCTGCCTCGGCGTAACTGTAGGCCAAGATATTCCCTTTGCCGAGCTGCTGACCAACTTCGATGCCGTGTTCCTCGGCATGGGGACCTATAACGCCATGCAGGCGGGCCTGCCCGGTGAAGAAGCTGAAGGGGTTATTCAAGCCCTGCCCTACCTGATTGCCAACACCCGTGAGTTGATGGGGCAAGCCGATCCGGCGCAGCCCTACATCGACCTCAAGGGCAAGAAGGTGGTAGTGCTCGGCGGCGGTGATACCGCCATGGACTGTGTGCGCACGGCGGTGCGCCAAGGCGCCGAGTCGGTTATCTGTGCCTATCGCCGCGACGAAGAGAATATGCCGGGTTCGCGCCGTGAGGTGCAAAATGCCCGCGAAGAAGGAGTCGAGTTTCTGTTCAACCGCCAGCCGGTGGCGATTGCCACAGACGATGGCAAGGTCAAGGGAGTCGAATTTGTTGAAACCGCGCTTGGCAACGCCGATGCCAGCGGTCGCCGGCGTCCAGAGCCCATCCCGGGCAGCGATCAGTTGCTGGAGGCTGACGCCGTGATTGTCGCCTTCGGTTTCCAACCCAGCCCGGCGCCCTGGTTTGCCGAGTTTGATATCGCCCTGGATCAATGGGGCCGGGTAAAAGCTGAAAAAGAAGCGGCCAATCCATTCCAGACCAGCAATCCCAAAGTGTTTGCCGGTGGTGATATGGTCAGGGGTTCAGATCTGGTGGTCACCGCCATCGCCGAAGGACGCGATGCGGCGCTTGGGATCCTCAATTTCCTCAGCTGACAACTCAACACTTTGAGCGCATACGGGAACCCACCTCCCGGGTGCGCTTTTTTTTCATCCAACCGCCACACTTCAAATAACACGCTTGCGACTGCCTTGGACTTGTCGTCCCTACAAGTCGCAAGCAGCTGACTTGTTCGCACCATCCTAGGCTTGTGCTATATTAAGCCGCCCTCAGGCTCACTCAAGACATTTAAAGAAGGTTAAGCCATGAAAATCGGTATTATCGGCGCCATGGAGCCGGAAGTTGCTCACCTGATTGCCTCTTTGGAAAACCCACAGCACAGCAAGATTGCCGGCATTGAATTTGTCAGCGGCACTCTGGTTGGCAAAGAAGTCATAGTTACCCGCTCCGGCATAGGCAAGGTTGCCGCCAGCATAGCGACCAGTCTGTTGATTGAAAAGTTCGCCCCGGATGCAGTCATCAATACCGGCTCGGCCGGTGGGTTTGTCGATGCGCTGCAGATAGGTGATATAGTGATTTCCGATGAAGTCCGCTACCACGATGTCGATGTCACCGCCTTTGGCTATGAGATGGGCCAGATGGCGCAGCAACCGGCAGCCTTTATCCCGGATCCCAAATTGATGCTGGCAGCCCAACAGGCCATCGCAGGTTTGGGAGAGGTCAAAGCCATTGAAGGCCTTATCTGCACAGGTGACAGCTTTATTTGCGATCCCGAGCGCACTGCCGTCATGTTAAAACATTTCCCCACCATGGCCGCCTGCGAAATGGAAGGCGCCGCCATTGCTCAGGTATGTCATCAGTTCGGCGTGCCCTTTGTGGTGATCCGCTCTCTGTCCGATAATGCCAACAACGACTCTCCGGTCGACTTTGATGCCTATCTGGTCAAGGCGGGGCACCACTCAGCCCTGATGGTCATAGGCATGCTGCATCACCTTTAATTTAAGGAGCACCAGAGCCCATGAGTCTGCCCTTTTGCGAGCAGCTGCTGGCCTTAGATGGCCCCCTCATACAGGGGTTTCTGGTGCTGTTTTTTTCCTTGTTACTGGCACGTTTGGCGCCGCTGCCCCAGGCTTTTCAACCCCTGGCCTGGTTGAGCCATCTTGCCAGGTCACTGGCCGCCAAGGTCAAACGGGGCGACAGAGACGAAAAGCAGCAGCTGATTGCCGGTTCACTGGCCATTTTACTGCTGGTACTGCCATTTTGGTTAATCATCACCTTTCTGCTGGAACTGGCTGCATTCCCCTGGTTCTTTGAGTTTTTGATCCTCTATCTGTGTCTCAACGACGCCTGTTTTATTCAGGAAGCCGAAGAGATATACCAAGCCCTCAGGCGGGGAGATAAAGCGGCCGCCAGAGAGTTGCTCGCCCCCTGGGTTGCCCGCGACACCGCCGAACTGTCCGAGGCTGGCATAGCCAAGGCCACTATAGAAAAGCTGGTGACCACTCCCATTCACGGCACTGTTACCGTGGTGTTTTTCTTCTGTCTCGCCGGCGCGCCCATGGTGCTGCTGGTGAGAATGCTCAAACAATTGGAACAGAGCTGGTGGTGTCTGGATCCACAATACCGTTTCTTCGGTCGCCCCGTTTTTCTGGTCAATCAAGTGTTACTGTATATTCCGGCGCAGCTGTGGCGTTTTACCCTGGCGATTCAAGGTGGTCCCCAGACATTAAAACTGCTTTGGCAAACACCCCATAGCCGCTTTCCTATCGGCTCTAATTTCCAGGTGGCAACCATGGCAGCATTTGTACTGATGACAGAGCTTGGCGGACCGCAAAAATATTCCGGCATCAAGGTACAGGTGGAGAAAATCGGCCCGGGGCCCATAGCGGATCACAAGACCATACCCAAAGCGATTGCGCTGACATTTCGCACCTTCACCATCTGGTTTGCTTTTGTGATCTTGTTACCTCTGATTTGGGTTTTGTTACGTTATTCACAAACGCTTTAAATTATTCAATTTCTCCTTATAATGCCTTCATTCCCCGCTTGACACTGAGAAGATTGCCGTGCTGGACAATATGCATATCTCTTTGACGACCCCGGCATTGCTGTTTCCGGCCATTTCCCTGCTGCTGCTGGCTTATACCAATAGATTTTTCTCACTGGCCGCGCTAATTCGCACCTTGAGTGGCGGCGATAAACCCGTTGCCGCCGAACAACTGAAAAACCTGCGCCGCCGCATCGTTATCATCCGTCGCATGCAGGAGGCAGGTGTCACCAGCTTCGCCCTGTGTGTGCTGTGTATGATTTTTATCTATCTTGGCTTTAACACTACAGGCTCGATGATTTTCGGCGCCAGTTTGCTGTTATTGCTGTATTCCTTAATCCTGTCGGTGATTGAAATCCGTATCTCGGTCGATGCCCTCAATATTCATCTCAAAGAGATGGGTTAATGACATTGTGGGTCTATAGCCTGGATCTGTTCGGCACCGCAGTATTCGCCCTTTCCGGCGCTTTGGCTGCCGGCCGGCACAGGATGGATCCTTTCGGCGTTTTGGTACTGGCAGCGGTCACAGCCATAGGTGGCGGCACCCTAAGAGACACCATTCTGGGCGCTCCGGTATTCTGGCTTCATGACCACAACTATCTCTATGTGATACTACTGACCGTGGTACTGACCTTGATTTTGGTACGCCGCCCCTGGCGTTTGCCCCCATCTAGCCTGGCCATAGCCGATGCCGTCGGCCTGGCGCTCTTTACCGTTATCGGTACCCAAAAGGCCCTGACTCTAGAGTTTGGCGCCCTGATAGCCGTAGTCATGGGCTTGATCACAGGAGTGGGAGGAGGCATTATTCGAGATCTGCTTTGCCGCCGGATCCCCATGGTGTTGCGTACCGAAATCTACGCCACAGCATCTATTCTGGGCGGTCTGGTGTACACCTGCAGCCTGCAGTTAAAATTCGAAGCCGAGGCGGCGCTGATGCTGGCTTTTTTCACGGCTTTGATAATTCGCCTGGCCGCCATACGTTGGCACCTGTCGTTACCCGCGTTTGACCTAAAGACCAAGAGAGATTGATTGTGCGTTATTTGGTGTTGATCCTGGCATTGTTAAGCCCACCATTGCTGGCCAACAGCGGCGATATGCCGCCGGAGCAGCAGATGGCCGTACGCTATATCCATGCTCTGACCACTCACGACTATGATGAGCTGGCGACCTTTTACAATCGTGACAGCGTCTTCAACGACCGTACAGCAAACCGCAAATACACGGGCGGCAAGCATATTATAGAGTTTCTGGAGCGGGCACACCGCGGCGTACTCGAGTATCGATTCAACATAGAGCACATGTTCAACTCAGGCTCTCTGGTGGTAATGATAGGCAACTACCACTATAAGGGTCCGGGCGAGCAATTTGGCAAGCCCGGGAAAATTATTGATATCGCCATCCCCGGAGTAACCACGCTAAAGCTGGATACACTCAACCACAGGGTGAAAGAACATATGGATCTGATGGACTATCAGACCATGGTGGATCAACTCTCGGCTCAGTAATCCAGCTCGCCGGGAACCCGGCCTGTTTTTTACTGTCCAACTCATCTGAGTGCCAACAGCGAGATCAGGGTTCACTCTGATCCGAGAGGTAAAGATGAGTCGCTTATCCGTACTGGCTGTCCTGCCCCTGTGCTTCCCTCTGATGACTCAGGCCCAGGCAGCATTCAATGCCGAAGAAAAGTTTGAACCACCCCTGGTGGTTTCCTACGCCGCACAACCTATAAACCGTTTCAATCAAAAGCTGATGCAGGCGCAACATCAACAGGCTCCCTGGAGTAACAATCCCGAAGGGATCAGCCGCCACTATTCTGGCTCAGCCTTTAAGTTTGTACGCATCAGCCACTCTCACGGCAAGACCTTAACCTATAATGTCAGCACCCAGGAAGGACATCCGCAGATGCTGCTTATTCTGGCGCTCGATAACAATGCCGGAGACTGGTCAGTGGAAAAAGCCGTGCTCAGTTGGCGCTGCCAGAACAAGGTCTACTTTGGTACCGACAACTGTAGCCCGCCTCACGACCACTGAGCCTGATACAGGTAAGAAAAAACCCGGCAATGCCGGGTTTGGTATTTTACGCGCTCAAACAAATGCTTAAATTTAGCTACCTTGGAATTTAGGTACCTTGAGTTCAGGCCAGTGTTACCTTGGCAAACTTACGCTTGCCAACCTGGAATACCGCGCAAGTGCCGGCGTTCAGTACCAGCTTGCTGTCTTCAAGCTTATCACCATCCATCTTCACCGCACCTTGCTTGATCATCCGCATGGCATCGGAAGTGGAGCCAACCAGACCGGCTTCTTTCAGCAGATTGGCAATCGCCAACCCTTCACCGGCTTCCAGAGTCAGCTCGGGAATATCATCCGGCATAGCACCCTTTTGGAAACGATTGATAAAGGCTTGATGGGCAGCCTCGGCAGCTTCTTCACTGTGGAAACGACCAATAATCTCTTTCGCCAGGGCTATCTTAATATCCCTTGGGTTGGCACCGGCTTCGACATCGGCCTTAAACTGTTCGATTTCAGTCAGCGGACGGAAAGACAGCAGCTCCAGGTAACGCCACATCAGCTCATCGGAAATGGACATTATCTTACCGAACATCTCATCCGGGGCTTCACTGATACCTATGTAGTTTCCGGCAGACTTTGACATCTTCTTCACGCCGTCCAGCCCTTCCAGCAGCGGCATCATAATCACCACCTGAGGCTTCATGCCTTCGGATTTCTGCAGCTCACGGCCCATCAGCAGGTTGAACTTCTGATCAGTACCGCCCAGTTCTACATCGGCATTCAATGCCACTGAGTCATAACCCTGCAGCAGCGGGTACATAAATTCATGGATAGCGATCGATTGACCTGAGGCAAAGCGCTTCTTGAAATCGTCACGCTCCATCATACGAGCAACAGTCTGGCGGGAGGCCAGGCGGATCATACCGGCGGCGCCGAGATCTTCCAACCAGCTGGAATTGAACTCAATCCGGGTCTTGGCCGGATCCAGAATTTTGAATACCTGCTCCTTGTAGGTTTCGGCGTTGGCCAATACCTGCTCACGGGTCAGAGGTGGGCGAGTACTGTTCTTGCCACTCGGGTCACCGACCATACCGGTAAAGTCACCGATAAGGAAGATAACCTCGTGTCCCAGGTCCTGGAACAGTCTGAGTTTGTTAAGAATAACGGTATGGCCTAGGTGAATGTCCGGCGCAGTCGGATCAGCACCCAACTTGATTTTAAGTGGCCGACCTTCTTTCAGCTTTTCAAGCAGATCTGCTTCGAGCAAAACCTCGTCGGTACCACGTTTAATTTCCGCCATTATTTGTGCTAAATCAGCCATCTCGCCAACAACTCCCTAGGCTCTTCAAATTCAAAGAGACTTATGTTACTTGTTAGCCAGCCTAAATGAAAGTGTGTACACTAAGGCAATATGCCCAAGAATTAAGAAATTGGTATCCGGGTCGATGGCAAAGCTTATAACTCTCTTCAAACTGCTGCCCAGAAAGCATCAAATCCTGCTTAGTATTTTTACTACCATAACCCTGATAACCCTGTTGCTGCCCTCTGACGAAGCCGAGGCATCGAAAAACAGCGCCGTTCCGGAAACCCATGTTCGTTACCAAGTGCCTCTGGCCTTTCGTACCCCCACTTCACCTACGGCCCAGCAAGTGGTTGAAAGCGGGCAAGATCCAGAATCAGAAGCCGCCGCCGAGGCGTTGACAGAGAAACTCAATCAACAGGCTAAAGCCGCTCTGACAGTTCAGGAGCAAACCAGTCCGGCGATAGCCGAGCTTGAACATTTCGAGATAAAGAGTGGCGATACCCTGGCGGCGCTCTTCAGTCGCGCCTCACTTACTGCCAGAGAAGTTCACGACATTACCCAGCTGCCGCTGGCGAAAAAAAACCTGCTGAAAATCATGCCTGGTGACGAAGTCGCCATAGGTAAAAACGCCGATGGCGAATTGCAAGAGCTCAGATACCGCCTCGATGCCATCTCTACTCTGATAGTCCGCAAACAGGGCAAGAGTTATCAAGAAGAACTGGCGGTAAAAACCGTTGAGACCCGGGATAAGTTTGCCCGCGCCAGCATCAAGAGCAACTTCTGGAATGCCGGAGTCGAAGCCGGACTGACACCGGCGCAGATTATGCAGCTGGCCACCATATTCGGCTGGGACGTCGACTTTGCCCTGGATATCCGCGAAGGCGACAGCTTTGCCCTCATGTACGAAGAAGAATATGCCGATGGTGAGTTTCTACGTAACGGCAACATATTGGCGGCCGAATTTATCAACCAGGGCGAGCGCTACACCGCGGTAAGGTATAAGGATGGCAACTACTATTCCGAGGAAGGCCGCAGCATGCGCAAAGCATTCCTGCGCTCTCCGGTTGACTTCAAGTATGTGAGTTCCAACTTCAATCCCCGCCGCCTGCACCCTGTTACCGGTCAGGTGAAGGCTCACCGCGGAGTGGATTATGTTGCCGCTATAGGCACTCCCATCAAAGCGGCCGGCAGCGGCCGGGTCATCAAGGCAGGTTACAACCAATACAACGGCAACTATGTGTTTATCAAACACAACGAAACCTATACCACCAAATACTTACACCTTAACAAGCGTAAGGTTAAACAAGGTGAAAGCGTCAAACAGGGACAGATCATAGGTACTCTTGGCCGCACAGGAAGGGTAACTGGCGCCCATTTGCACTATGAGTTTATCGTCAACGGTGTACACAGAAACCCGCGCACTGTGGATCTCCCCAAGGCCGAAGCGATAGCCAAGCGCGAACGTGTCGCGTTCCAACAACTCAGTAGCCAATTGATGGCCACTCTGCTGCGCAACAAACAAGTTCAGGTTGCGATGCAATAACAGGGACAGCATAGATGAATTCAGGATACTTTATTGGGCTGATGTCCGGCACCAGCATGGACGGCGTTGATGCCGTATTAGTGGACTTCAGCAGTGGTCAACCTAAGCTGCTTGGCCAACATACAGAGCCGTTGCCCACTCATTTGTTCAAGGGGTTGCAGCGTCTGTGCCAACCGGATACAGATGAAATTAACCGTTTGGGACGGCTGGATCGCACTGTGGGTAAGGTGTTTGCAGCCGCGGTCAAGCAACTGCTGGCCAAGACTGGGGTGAGTAAAGAACAGATCTGTGCTATCGGCAGCCACGGCCAGACAGTACGCCACATGCCCAACCTGGAAGTGGGCTTTACCCTGCAAATTGGCGACCCCAACACAATCGCCGCCGAAACCGGTATAGATGTTATCGCCGACTTTCGCCGTAAGGATGTCGCCCTCGGTGGCCAGGGTGCTCCCTTGGTGCCGGCATTCCACCAGCAGATATTCTCACACCCAGGTATAAATCGCTTCATTCTCAATATCGGCGGCATCGCCAACATCACTTTCCTGCCCGCCGATAACCGGGAGATCCTTGGCTTTGATACCGGCCCGGGAAACACCCTGATAGACGCCTGGAGCCAGCAGATAAGACAACTGCCGTTTGATGAAGATGGCCAGTGGGCCGAAAGCGGCAACAGTTCGGCGGAGTTTCTGGCGCAGTTGTTATCACACCCCTATTTCTCACTGGATTATCCCAAGAGCACGGGCAGAGAGCTATTCAACAACGCCTGGTTGGATCAACAACTGGCGCTGTTCAGCCATCTGCCGGAAGAAGATATTCAATCGACACTCTTGGATCTCACCTGTCACAGCATTGCCAGAGACATAGCCAAGCTGAGCCCGGATGGCGAAATCTATGTCTGTGGTGGCGGCGCGCTCAATGGCGTATTGATGAAACGCCTCGGGGCCCAGTTACCAAAGCACAGCATAGCCACTACCTCGGCTTTGGGTATTGATCCCAAGTGGGTGGAAGGCATAGCGTTTGCCTGGCTGGCGCTGCGCCACCATCAAGGCTTACCGGCGAACCTGCCGGCGGTAACCGGCGCCAGCCGCGAAGCCGTGCTCGGTGCCCGTTTCCCCGCCGCCTGAGAAAAGATTGGCTTCAACCAGGCAAGGCTGAAAAACAGGAATTAGCCATTGCGCCCTGCGGGGCGCTTTTTCTTGCCTGCAAGCAATGTTAACATGCCGTCAATTTTTGGCCGGGCGCAGTGCCGTGGCCACCGAGATGAGATGTCACCATGAGCAAGAAACAAACCCAGGCCCAGTTCGCCGGTATGACACCGGAAGGCCGCTACGACTTTCTGGTAGAGCAGGTAAAAGAACATAAAGAGCTGTGGGTATTACAAGACAATGACGGCTGCGTGATGCTGACCACGGATGATGAAGACTGTATTCCAGTTTGGCCCAGTGAAGAGACGGCTTCCCTGTGGGCCGAGGATGATTGGCAAGATTGCCGACCGCTGTCTATCGGCCTGGCCGAGTGGCTGGAGCGCTGGGTTCCAGGTATGGAAGATGACGAGCTCTATGTTGCCGTCTTCCCTATGCTGGAAGATCTCGGCGTAGTGATCCCGCCACATGAGCTGGAGCAGCGACTGGCGCCCAAGACGCGTCACTGAGTCGATGGAGCATGATTCAATAGAACATGATTCAATAGCGCAAAAGGAGCACCGCGAGATGAGCCAAACCGCCACAGAAAGCTACGCCATTCCCAAACGCCTACTGCTGCTGATGCTACTTTATATCGCTGCCGCGGTCAGTGGTCTGATTGCCGGTCAAGGCGTTATCTTTTGTCTGCTGACGCTGATCATGGTGTTGGCGGTATTAGCGCGCCATCAAGCCGGCTTATGGGCACTACGACTCTATACCTTGGTGCAACTCGCGCTGGTGAGTTTCTTGCCCTATCTTCTGGATCAGGGCGACAGTGTAGCTACTGGGCCTAACTCACTCAAAATCACAGGTTTTCAGATCAAGGCACCGGACTGGGCCATTTTCAGCTTTCTGATAGGCTTTTGCATGCTGCAGGTATGGATAGCCTTTACCCCCAAGGTCAAAGCCTTCTTCAAGCGTAAGATGAACTTCAACCTGATGCAGTAACCGGCCTTGCGCCCACAAAAAAGCCATCCCAGTGGACGGCTTTTTGCTGCTTTTATTCTCGGTTATACCGAGAAGCTGGCCCCACAGCCACAGGTGGTGGTGGCGTTTGGGTTTTTGACGAAAAAACGCGAACCTTCCAGCCCTGAGGTGTAATCCACTTCACCGCCAACGAGGTATTGCAGGCTCATGGGATCAACGACCAGCTGTACCCCTTGTTTTTCCACAGTGAAATCGCCTTCATTCACTTTTTCGTCAAAGGTGAAGCCATACTGAAAACCTGAGCAGCCGCCGCCCGTGACATAGACCCGCAGCTTCAGCGCACTGTTCTGTTCTTCTTCCAGCAAGGCCTTGACCTTGGTTGCCGCCGCATCGGTAAACTGGATGGGCATAGCTGATTCAGCTTGTTCAGTCATTACTACCTCTTACATCTGTTTGCTGTGGCAGATTATCTGTTACCTGACTATTTTGTTCAAGTATTATGCCGGGATCTTTTTCGCCCTCAAGCAACTCAGGCAAGCTGAAACTTTGCTCGGTTTCGGCGCCTTTGCTCCAGCGACTCGCAGGCACAACGACCTTGGCTTTCATCTGCTGTAATTCAAACCCTTCAGGCAGGGTAAATTCCGCTTCCAGTACCTGAAAGTACTTGAAGTTAAATGCCAACTTGGTGTCCACCAGTTTAGCTAAATTCAGTTCGACTTGCTTGCCCTCTTGCATGCCAATGAGAAGTATCTCACTTCTTCCCTTGAGCGCCTGCTTACGCTTTTGCAACTGGGTCAGCACCAATTTGAGGCGAAACTGTCCAGCTGTGGCTAAAGGCATCAATTCCAAACCATGAATAGCCACCCCTTCGGCATTATACTCCGGCGCCATGATACTGCGGTAGAAGGCCAACTCACGTTCCAGCTCCTGCTGCTTTTTATGCTGTTTGTTGAACAGCTGCTGCATCTGTTCGTTGGCTTCCTTGGCCAGGCTCAGCTCCAAATTGCGGCTCGCCAACTGCTGCGCCTGCTCCTGTAACTCGATCTGCAATCGCTGACTCTTGCCATCGTTTCGTTGAAATTTGACTTCTGCTGGCGGAATAAAAAAGTGATAGCTGAGCAGTCCAGTCAGAAAGGCCACCATGACCAAGAGCAACAAATACAGACTGGATGGGCGAATATTTCGCTCCATCACTTGCAGGCGATCGAGCCAGCGATGATAATTTGCCATTAACTAACAGCCCCTTATATAAAAATTTCCATCTTGGGTACTAAGATTTCACATCAGGCTTCGGAAAGCAGCAGTGCAGACAAGATTCAGAAAGTTCAAACTTGAGGCGCGAAAGTATCTGCGCCACCAGATGAGAGACAAGCTGTCCCAAACGAGGATCAGTATTCAACTGTGTCTGCTGGCCCTGTTGTTTGCGCTGATGGCCTCGGCTGTCATCATACTATTTCGCCTGCTGCTGCAATGGGCCAATCATTTTACCCAAACACAAGAATGGGATTTTACGGGCTCAATCGGTGACTGGCGAGTCCTGTTACCACTTTTTGGGGCTTTTTTGATCTGGATTGTCGCCAAATTCGGCTCCAAACGCTACAAGCGGATGGGCATAGCCTATGTGCTGCACAGGGTGAAACTGCATTACGGCAAAATTCCGCTGCAGTCGGCACCGGGGCAGTTTTTTCAGGCGCTGTTTGCACTGGCGAGCAACTTCTCGGTCGGTCGTGAAGGCCCGGCAATTCATCTGGGGGCGGTCACCGCCTCGGTATTGGCGGAAAAATTCAAGCTGCCGGACAACAGTGTACGCATCATGTGCGCCAGCGGCATAGCCGCCGGGATAGCCGCCACCTTTAACGCGCCCTTGGCCGCCGTGGTATTTGTCCTCGAAGTGGTGCTCAGGGAATACAAGGTACAGTACTTCTTCCCCATCATGCTGTCGGCCATCTGCGGCGCCGTATCCAGCCAGGTGGTGTTCGGTAATATCCACGAGTTTGATGCCATCAAGGTCAGCCATATTCCACTGGATCAGTACCCGCTGCTGGCACTCGGCGGTATAGTGCTGGGGGTCGCCGCGGCCTTATTCAATCACAGCCTTATTCAGGTGACCGAGCGCGGCCAACACTGGCCCTTGATTATCCGCCTGTTACTGGCGGGTGTTATCACCACTTTGATAGGCCTGGTGCTGCCTCAGGCATTGGGCAGCGGTGAAATGGCCATAGGACTTGCGGTCAGCGACAATCCGGCCATCTGGTTTTTGCTGGCGGTATTGCTGGCCAAGATTATCGCAACCATTGCCGCTATCGGCCTTGGGATCCCGGGTGGGATCATAGGCCCACTCTACGGTATAGGCGCCTTGGGCGGCGCCATTCTGGCTCAGGCGACCGCGCTGCTGTTTCCCTCGGTGGCCCCCTATGCCGGGCTCTATACCGTCATCGGCATGACCGCCATGATGGGGGTTTGCCTCAGTGCACCGCTCGCCGCCCTGGTGGCGCTGCTGGAGATGACCAATGATGCCTCCATCATACTGCCCGGAATGATAGTGGCCGTGCCCGCCTACCTCATCGCCTATCAGGGGCTGAATGCCAAATCCATATTCTTTCGTCAGTTGGATATCATGGGCCTGGGTTATAAAGTGGCCCCGGTTAACCTGGGGTTACAGAAACTCGGGGTACGCGCCCTGATGGACAGGCGCATAGTGATAGTCAACAACAATGATGAACTGCTGCTGGAAGTAATGAAACGCGCCCAGGGCAGGCCCGTGCTTGCCAGAGATGCCGAAGGCCAGATTGCCATGCTGGAGTTGCAGATGCCTTCGTTTGACACTGACACCAGCCTGACCCAACACAGGATCCAGGGGCTACCCGACTCGGCCACCCTCAACGAGGTGTATGAAATACTGGCACCGAAACGTGCCGGTGAAGTCTATATCTATCAAGATAACCCGGAGAATATCGTCGGAGTGATCAGTTGGTCTAACCTGCAGCAGGAAATCCGTGCCGGAGAAGTGTAATTTCAGTCATCAGTCATTTTCATGACCGCCGCCTTCTGTTATAGTTGCGTCTCAGCCAAACCCTACATAACCCATGGGTCCAGACCTCAGTGTCAACACCCAACTGCATTGGAAACCAAGGCTGATGAACCATTTCCAGGGATCACATATCCTCTCTGTAAACCAGTTAGATCTGGACGCCATTCAAACCATTTTCTCAGTAGCCCAAAAGATGACCCCATACGCACTACGCGAGAAGCGTACCAAGGTGCTGGACGGTGCTATTCTCGGCAATCTATTTTTTGAACCCAGCACCCGCACCCGGGTCAGCTTCGGCTGCGCCTTCAACCTGCTTGGCGGCCGGGTTGCTGAAACGGTCGGCATGGCCTCCTCGTCGCTGTCCAAGGGGGAGTCCCTCTACGATACCGCCAGGGTGTTGTCCAGCTACTCGGACGTGATAGCCATGCGCCACCCCGAGTCCTACTCGGTACGCGAATTTGCCGAAGGCAGCCGGGTGCCTGTGATTAACGGCGGCGATGGTGCCAACGAGCATCCAACCCAGGCACTGCTGGATCTGTTCACCATACAGAAAGAGCTGCACAGCAAAGGCTTAGGCATAGACGGTATGCATATCGCCATGGTGGGCGATCTCAAATACGGCCGCACTGTGCACTCGCTGTCGCGTCTACTGTGCATGTACAAGAACATCAGCTTCACCCTGATCTCCCCTGCCGAGCTGGCAATGCCTGACTATGTGATCGCCGACATTGAAAATGCCGGGCATAAGATCACAATAACAGACCAACTGGAAGGCAATTTAGATCAGGCTGATATACTCTATCTGACGCGCATTCAGGAAGAGCGCTTCCCCTCGCAGGAGGAAGCCGATAAGTATCGTGGCAAGTTCCGTTTGAACAGCGCCATATACACCAAAAATTGTAAGTCCAACACAGTGATCATGCATCCATTGCCTCGGGACTCCAGGCTGCAGGCCAATGAGCTGGACAATGATCTTAACAACCATCCCAACCTGGCTATCTTCCGTCAGGCCGACAATGGCTTGTTGATCCGCATGGCACTGTTTGCCCTGACACTCGGGGTGGACAATCAGTTGGAAAAATACGAGTGTCCGGTTAACTGGTATTCACGCAAGGCCAATCGCTAAAGAGCGGCCACTGACTTTAAGGATTAAACATGACCCGTTCTGAAGACCTGTTTGAACAGGCCAAGAAAACCATCCCCGGCGGTGTGAACTCGCCAGTACGTGCCTTCAATGGTGTAGGCGGCTCTCCCCGCTTCATCGAAAAGGCCGACGGTGCCTATATCTATGATGCCGACGGCAAAGCCTATATCGACTATGTCGGTTCCTGGGGGCCTATGATCCTGGGTCACAACCATCCCAAGATCCGCGAAGCAGTTCTCAAGGCGGTGGAGAACGGTCTGTCTTTCGGCGCACCTACCGAACTGGAAGTGCAGATGGCAGAAAAAGTCATTGAGATGGTACCTTCCATTGAACAGGTACGCATGGTGAGCTCTGGTACAGAAGCTACCATGAGCGCCATACGCTTGGCTCGTGGTTACACCAACAGAGACAAAATCCTCAAGTTCGAAGGCTGCTACCACGGCCATGCCGACTGTCTGCTGGTTAAGGCCGGCTCAGGCGCCCTGACTCTGGGTCAGCCCAGCTCCCCTGGGATCCCAGCTGACTTCGCCAAGCACACTCTGACTGCTGTCTATAACGATCTGGACTCAGTCAAAGAGCTGTTCAGCCAGCATCCGCAGGATATCGCCTGTATCATACTTGAGCCGGTTGCCGGCAACATGAACTGTATCCCGCCGGTTGCAGGTTTCCTTGAAGGACTGCGTGAGCTATGCGATCAGTTCGGCGCCCTGTTAATCATCGACGAAGTGATGACAGGCTTCCGCGTCTCCAAGAGCGGTGCTCAAGGCCACTATGGCGTGACACCGGATCTGACCACTCTGGGTAAAGTTATCGGCGGCGGTATGCCGGTTGGTGCCTTCGGTGGCAAGAAAGAAGTCATGCAGTATATTGCCCCGACCGGCCCTGTGTACCAAGCCGGTACCCTTTCAGGTAACCCTATCGCCATGACCGCAGGTCTGGCCCAGCTGGAAGCCCTGTCAGAGCCTGGCCTCTATGAAGATCTGGCTGCCAAGACCAAGCGTATTGCCGAAGGCTTCAAGGCCGCGGCCGACAAACATGGTATCCCTATGGCCATCAACTATGTTGGCGGCATGTTTGGTTTCTTCTTTACCGATGAAGAGAAGATCACCGGCTTTGAGCAGGTCACCAAGTGCAATATGGAGCAGTTCCGCGCCTTCTATCACGGCATGTTGGATGAAGGTATTTACCTGGCACCAAGCGCCTTTGAAGCAGGTTTCCTGTCTATGGCTCACGGCGAGCAAGAGCTGCAAGCGACTCTGGATGCAGCCGATCGCGTCTTGGCACGCATGAAGTAATCCGCAGATGGATTGAAAACGGGGCCTATACGGCCCCGTTTTTTATGCCCACTCCCGCCGGGTAGATTTCTCTGGCGTCCAGCTCGAACTCAGGTTGCTCAATTCCCCTTCTGCAATTTTCCACCCAGCGCCATACTCACAAGTCAATTAAAGCTGCACCATGGCTGTCACGCCAACTTGCCACCGGCTCGCGAGTCGACTGTCGCGTTTCACTGCCAAACAAACCCAATCAGTACAAAACACCAAGATATAAAAAATAAACAGACCAAATCACTGGCTTAGCCCGAAAGTAGACGGATGCTTATCACAAAGTCTAAGAAAATGTGTTCCAGTTAACAGTTGCGTTATCCATGTCAGTGTGGTCTGATGCGCACGCGCTATCACAGCTTGATTAACTGAACCTTGATGGCCAACACAAAAACTGCCCACATCCCCCAGGGCAGACGAACATAAAATCAGCAGTTGGAATTGCATTTATGCTCTATACCTTTCTTATCATACTGGCGGTGTTGGCACTGCTGAGTATCATTTTTGAAGAGGTGACTCACCTCAACAAAGCCAAAACGACTCTGTTTTTCGGTTGTATCTCCTGGATAGCTCTGTTCATGTCTGCCGGCGACCCCGGCCATGAAAAGCTGGTAGAGCATCAACTCAATGAAAACCTGCTGGAAATCGCGACGCTCTGGCTGTTTTTGATGTCGACCATGACCTTTGTGGCCTACCTCAACGCCAAGGGCATGATCCAAATTTTAGTGCAGAAGCTGTTTCCGCAACGGGTGAGCACCCGGATGCTGATGCTGCAAGTAGCCCTGTTTTCCCTGGTATTGTCGGCCATCTGTGACAACGTCACCGCTACCTTGGTCTCTCTGGGACTGCTGACCACCTTCAAACTCGACAAACAGATGCGTCGCCGGATGGCGGTATTGATTATCTTTGCCGTCAACTCAGGAGGGGTTTCCCTGATAACGGGTGACGTCACCACCCTGATGATCTTCCTCGGCGGCCATGTGCATATGTCAGAGCTGTTGATGTTGGTGCTGCCGGCGGCGTTCAGCGTGATGTTGCTGGCAATACTCTTCTCCCTCAATGCCAAGGGCGAGGTGTCCACCACACCTATTCGTCAAAGTTACGAGACAGTGGATGTGCTGATAGCCATCATCTTCTTCACCACCATATTGATGACCATGGCACTGAATATTCTGTTTGCCATTCCCCCCGTGCTGACTTTCCTCACCGGGTTGTCAATCATGTTCCTGGTGGGCCACACCGCCCGTAACGACAAAGAAGAGCTGCAGATCCTCGAGTATATCCGCCAAGTGGAATACGACACCTTGCTGTTCTTCCTCGGGATCCTCTTGTTGGTAGGGATGCTCAAAGAGATAGGAACGCTGGATCTGCTGGCCCAGGTCTACGCCCGTCACGACCCCAACATTTCCAACTTTGTCACAGGTATGGGCTCGGCGGTATTGGATAACGTGCCCTTGACCGCGGCACTTTTGAAAGCCGCACCGCAACTGACCACACCAGAGTGGCTCGGCCTGACCTACGCAGTAGGTGTTGGTGGCTCTCTGCTGGTAATAGGTTCGGCGGCCGGGATCATCGCCATGAGCAAGGTCAAAGAGTTGACTTTTGTCTCCTACCTCAAGTATGTACCAGCGCTGCTGCTGTGCTACTCGGTGGGCTATGCTCTGACGTTGCTACTGGGTAACTACTTCTACGGCATTTGATATCTATGTCAGCGATAACGGCTCAATCAAGGAACCAATGGCTCATAGCCACAAGCGTACGACTAATCCAAGTTGGAATTGATTCCCTGCCAAGCTCGGCACGGAAAGGTTAACTGGTTTCTTTATCTATTCTATTTGTTGCAAGAGCCAGAGTTACAGAAGAATACGAGAGATACCTTGATAAGCAAGAAGCCACCTGTTTAGCAGGTGGCTTCTTTATGCCCGGAATTTCCCTGTTTACCAACTACGCATCTTATGGCCTTTCAGCGCATAGAAGAGAATAAACAGATAACAGGGCAAGCCTATCCAGTAACCCAACTGCACATTGTCGCTGAAGTGGGCGATCTTGCCGAATATCAGCGGCAGTATGGCGCCACCTGAAATACCCATGATCAGCAGCGCCGAGCCCTGGGCCGTGTACTTGCCCAGCCCTTCCAGCGCCAGCGGCCACACAGAAGGCCAAACCAGAGCGTGAGCCAGGCCCATCATGGCGACAAAGGTGACTGTATCCGGAATAGTTGGAATACCGCTCCACCCCCACAGCAGCGACGAGATAGCATGGCTCTCGGCCGATGAGAAGATGATACCAAAGATGCAAGCAATACCCGCCAAGGCCGAGGCGAGTAAAGCCTTTTCCTGGCTGATAAAACGTGGAATACAACTAACCCCCAAAAGGTAGCCGATAACCATAAACACCATGGTGTAGGAGGTCAGGGATGCGAAATTGTTGACCTCGAGGCTAGCACCATAGAGGCCTATGGTATCACCGGCAATCACTTCAACCCCCACATAGGCAAAGATGGCTATGGCGCCCAGGATCACCTGAGGGAAATGCACTATACCGCTCTTGTCGGCGTGCTCTCCCTCTTCTCCCTCGAAGGCGATTTCCGGCAAAGCAGAAAACTTCACCAGTGCAATCAATACCACAAGCGCCAGCGTCATATAGATATAGGGCATCACCAGACGCGAAGACAGTTCGCTTATTTGGGCTTCTCGCTCGGCCGGGGCCATGGCAGCCAGATGCCCGGCGGTGAACCCTTCCAGATCAGCCAGTACCAAAGCGGTAAACAGGATAGGCACTATCACCCCGGCCCCCTTGTTAATCAACCCCATGATGGAGATCCGCATGGCGGCGCTCTCCTTTGGACCAATATGCACCACATAGGGGTTGGACGCCGTCTGCAAAATGGTCAGGCCGGTTCCCAGTACAAAAAGCGCCAGCAGGAACATTAAAAAGTTGGCGCTGAAGGCGGCGGGAATAAACAGCATAGAGCCGACGGCCATGATCCCCAGCCCCACCGCCATGCCATTGCGATAGCCGGTACGGCGCAGGATAGACGACATGGGCAGCGCCATCACGGTATAAGCGATGTAGAAGGCAAAGGTGACAAACAGTGCCTGAAACTCATTGAGCTCACAGATGATTTGCAGAAAAGGGATCAATGAACCATTCAACCAGGTCACAAATCCAAAGATGAAAAACAGCGCACCTACGATAGTCATAGGCAGAAAACTGCTTCTTGAGGCTGCGTCAGCCGGGGTAGCAACTGTCATGTTCATAAACCTGCTTCTTATAGTAATTTATTGTTTGGCAACCAAATTTATCGGCGCCCCATCCATCTTGAGTGGTGTTTAACCCTTGAAACCTTGATGCCGCGGCAGCTTTACACACGGCTTTGTTTCAATAAAGTTACGTCATAATAACAAAAAAGACAACGCTGTCATTAATTTTAAACCCGGCAGATTACCGCTTGTTCACCTCACTTAGGCAAGCTAAACCCGAATAAACAACTGCCTGCGATACATCCACCAGAGCAGCAACCATTGCACCCCGAGCATGGCCAATACCCCAAGCAGTGGCTGCCAGTTCTCGGGAGCGCTATTGATAAAACCGCCAAGCAGACTTTCGCTGCTATAGCGCCACTGAACCAGACTGGAAGCGAGATAGATGATGATGGCGTTGCAACCAATCACCACAAAGGGGAAACCCAACCAACGCAGCCCAAGCACATCGATAACGGCGTAAAACAGTGCCAGCAGCAACAGGCTCCAGCCGCTGCTCACCAGCACAAAACTGCTGGTCCAGAGATCTTTATTGACCGGGATCAGAGGATTAAGCAGCCAGCCAAGCCCCAAACAAACAAGCCCGGCCAGACACAGCAAACCTACCCTGCCCCAGGCTGAAAAACTTTGCTGCTGCAAAAAGCGGCCCACAAACACACCGGCCAAAGCATTGACCACTGCGGGAAGGGTCGATAACAGGCCTTCCGGATCATAAGGCTTATGTTGGTAGCTGATCCCGGGCAGGAAATGATTGTCTACCCAGGCGTTGATAGAACCGGCGGCGCTAAAGTCCCCGGCACTGCCGCCCGGGACCGGCAGCCACAGCTGCACCATGGCGTATCCCAGCAAGATAGCGACAGCAACATAGATCTGGGTTCTGAGCCCTGTGTGCCACACCAGCATGGCGGCAAAAAACCAGGCGAAGGCGATACGCCCCAAGACGCTGGCATAGCGTATCTCATCCAGGGCCACCGGCATGCCCGTCCCCCAGCCGTGATTGTAGAGCACGCCAAAAAACAGCAGTAAAGCCAAACGCTTAACTGCGTGCTTATATTTTGGAAGTCGCTCGGCAAACGCCAACTTGTCCAGACGCTTGGGAGACAAACCCAGGGCAACGCCGGAGAGGAAGATAAACAGCGGGAAGATAAGATCGTAGAAGGTAAAACCATGCCAACTGCTGTGGTGCATCTGGCCATCGAACCAACGCCAGCCACTCCAAGTAGTCAGCAGCAAGAGGGCGGCAAACAGCGCTTCACCGCCGAGGATCCAGAACATGTCAAAGCCCCGCAGCGCATCGAGCGACATCAGCCTGGGCTTGTTGGCGGTCTCAGTTGCCGCCGCAATCTTTTCAGTCATAGGGCTTCCCTGTTGTTATTATCTTTATCCGGGTAAAAGCTGCACTGCTTAGGTGAAGAGGGTTAATCGCGTTCTTGGCGCAACGGCTTATTTCACTGCACTCTTTCCTCGGCGGCGTAAACCAATTGACCGCCGATATAGGTGCTTTGCACCTTGAATTCATTATCGAGCACCAGGAAATCGGCACGTTTGCCCGCAGCCAAGTGGCCTTGCTGCTCAAGCCCAAGAAATGCCGCTGGATACTCGCTCGCCATCCGCATGGATTCTTCAACACTGAGCCCCAGCAGAGAGACAGCGTTTCGCACCGCGGTATTCATATCCAGCACACATCCGGCCAGCTCTCCTGTGATGGCGTTGAGTCTGTCGCCCTGGCGCAGCACCTGCTGGCCAAAGAGCTCAAAACTGGCATCTTGCTCCAACCCCACAGGTGGCATGGCGTCCGTCACCAAAATAATCTTGCCTTTAGCCTTGGCGCGGATAGCCACCTTGGCTGCGGCCGGATGCACATGATGACCATCGACGATAAGGCCACACCAACTGGCCTCGTCCTCTATGGCGGCGCCCACCATACCCGGTGCTCTGGAGCCCAAGGGCGACATGGCGTTGTAGAGGTGAGTAAAACCGCTGGCACCTGCCGCCAGGGCCGAACGCACGGTATCATAGTCGGCATTGGAGTGACCTAGACAAACACGGACACCGGCCTCGACCAAGGCACTGATAACCTCAGGCGCCACATTTTCCGGCGCCAGGGTCACCAAACGAACACCCAAGTCCTGACGGCTGAACAGTGCCAGCTCGGCATCGGAAATTCGGCGGATATATTGCTGTGGATGCACACCTTTCTTCGGCACAGACAAGTGCGGCCCCTCAAAATGTATCCCCAACACCCCTGTGCTTTGCCTGGCTATCGCCTCGGCCACCGCATCGGCCGCGCGGTTCATCACCTCGATTCTGTCGCTGATCAGGGTCGGCAAGAAGCCCGTGGTGCCGAACCTGGCGTGGGCCCGGGCTATGGTTGCGATACACTCGAGTGTAGGCTCGCCGTTAAACAGCGCGCCGCCACCACCATTGACCTGCACATCGATAAATCCGGGTACGACCAGGCCTTGCAGGCGGATAGCATCTGAACCTGCCGCAGAGCCCAAGGCCTGCAGATGGCCGTTCTCCACGGCAAAGCTCAGATTGTGATGATATTGCCTGCCATCGAACAAGCGCTCGGCGATAAAAGTTTGCGTCATTCTCTGCTCTCCACTGCGTTATCCAGGTTGGGCACGCCGGCCACTTTAATCAAAGGGTTTGGGTGACTTTCTTAAGCCCGGCCGGTTGATCCGGATCTATGCCTCTGGCTATGGCCACAGCGGCCACATCGATATAAAAACGCTGCAGTAATGCCAGTGGTGCCACTCTGGGGTGAACCTCATTGGCGGTTTGCTTGAGGTGCACCAACTCAGCGCCGCGGCGCCCGACTTCGGCTATCTGCTCAAGATGGCTGGCATAGGATTCATCGGCCACACAGACATCGACTATTTTGAGCTGGTTCTCCACCAGGGTCACAGGGCCGTGAAGAAACTCGGCGCTGGAGAAGGCCTCGGCATGGATAGCACAGACTTCCTTGAGTTTGAGCGCTATCTCTTTACTGATGGCATAACCCAGTCCTCGTCCCAGCACTACCAGGTTGTTGCTGTGCTGCAAAGATTCGGCAGTCAGTTGAGGTTCTGCATCCACAGCCGCCTGCAGCGCCTGGGGCAATTCATCTATGGCGCGGGCCAACTCAGGGCTCTGGGTCCAGGCAGCGGCCAGTTGCAGCAGCGCCGACAGGGTAGCCAAATAGCTCTTGGTGGCGGCCACCGCCTGCTCCTCTCCGGCGCGAAGCGGCAATACAAGATCGACTATGTCCTTAATGGGGGCGGTTTCATCATTGACCAGCGCCACGCAAAAGGCACCGGCTTCGCGGGCCATCTTGGCCTGGGCCAGAATATCCGGGCTGCGTCCCGACTGAGAGATGACTATCACCAGACCACCGGCCAACTGCAAGCGCTTGCCATAGACACTGGCCACCGAAGGCGCGGCGGCAAAGGTAGGCACACCGGCCTCTATTTCAAACAGATACTTGGCAAATACCCCGGCGTGATCGGAAGAGCCGCGACCCACAATCATCACAAACTTGGGCGCAAACTCGCGCAGCCGCTGCCCCAGTTTCCGGGTTAACTGGTCATTGGCCTGCAACTGGTTGGCAATCTTCTCGGGAGCACTGCGAGCCTCGCGCTCCATTATGGTATGGGTCATGGTTTCACCTTTGCTAAGTCGTATGCGCCGGCATCGGCCGGACGGGCTGAAAATTGCGAGTGTTGGTGCATGGCAAAGTGCACGGCACCGATTTCCGGTGGCGCCAACACGGGAGCGATTCGTTCGACCACATCGTCGGCCAGCCAGGGCCGGAGCGGCTCGGCCAGGCCGCCTATCATGGCAAATCGCGGCGGATTGAGTTCAAACAGGCGCCGTGCCAACTGGCTGATATAGTCGGCACCTTCGCTGACAATAGTGGTGGCGGTATCATCGCCCTCGGCCGCACAGGACAGCACTATTCTCGCCAGGGCGGCATAACAACTGGAGGAGCGTCCGGCGAGGTTTTCCACTATCCCCAGAGCATCTGTCACCCCGAAATGGGCCAGCAGTTTGGCGCCAAGGGCTGTTTGCGGCGCAAAACCATCGAGCGATAACAACACCTGCTCCGCGGCTTTCAAGCCCATCCATGCGCCGCTGCCCTTATCGCCCAGCGCAAAACCATGACCACCGAGAGACAATTGCCGTTCGCCCACATGGGCATAACCGCAGGAACCTGTGCCTGTGATGATGACGGCACCGTCTTCCCCCTGGTGGGCGCCTATGCAGGCGGTATGCAGATCTGTGGTCAGATACATGGCGGCAAAGGGATGCCTCCAATCGAGGATCTCCTGATAAAGCCTGGGAATATTGACACCGGCAAGCCCGAGACCGGCCACCATATTGGCGCAATCGGCTTGCTGCAGACCGGCATCGGCCAGGGCCAAACCTGTAGCACTGATGATGGAGTCGAAAGTTTGGCTCAGACCGTGCAAAGGATTGGCCCGACCGGCAACTCCGGTTCCCAGCACACCCTTTTGCCGGCAGTAGAGGGTTGCCCGGCACTTACTGCCGCCGCCGTCTATCCCTATAAACACTTGTGTATCCGGTGTCGGGTTTTCCCCCATGGCAGACCTCTTTCTGTTTCTTTTATGGTCACGGCGCAATCTGGCGCGGCGGAACACTGGCAAATCGCTGCAGTAAGGCGCCTTTCAGGATTAACCCGATGACATTCCACTGAGCGCACTCAAGTTAAAGCTATCGTTAACCATGTGGTTAAACTAATGTTACATCACAAATGACAGCGTTGTCATTTAATTTTAATCAGCAGAGATAAATCGACTCATGGCTAGGACTCGCCATTGACTAATACATTGAAAATTAACCAATAAATATTCAGCAAGCCACTATCTTTGAGCGACTCGGGCCCCTTAACCACTCTTAAACGCCACTCTTCTAAACGCAACTCAAGTATTAAAACCAGGCATTAAAAACCGGGCATTAAAAATAAGTCAGGCAACGTGGGCTGGCGTTATCTGTTAACGCCAGCCCACATCCGTACCTGCTTAAAGACTAATTCAGTGGCTGAACCCGGCTATAGCGGCGGCCATCGGGCGAAACACTGCGAAGCTCAAGCGGAGCTGCTATTGCCACAGGGCCGCGATACTCCTGCCATTCAGCCCCTGGTCGGCGATATTGGATCTTGAGCCCGGGAAAGATGATATTGGCCTCAAGCTTGCCATCCTTGATTCTGCCGCCCGGCAACGGCAAACGGTAATGCACCCCGGCCTTATCCAGCTTGGCCAACTCCTTATGCCCCAGGATGTTGGCCAGTCGATACCAATCCTCTGCCTGCGCCTGTCGCTGCTCGGCACCGAAATAACCGGAATCCTGGCTGTAACTTGCCCCCTGATGCCGGTAAGCCAGCTCCCAGTCCGGCTTATGCCAGGCCTTTTCCGCCAAAACCAAGAGGCGAGGGAAAATCATATAAGCTGCGGTCGTGTCGCTGCGAATCGTCTCGCTCCAGAGTTGTCCCTGTAGGCCAACAAAGCCCCTGCCCGGCGCCATTGGGCCGCTGAGACGCTTTCCTTGTGGGCTGAGTTGCTCTGTGTCATCGGCGACAAAAGGCCTGGCCTCAATATCGCCCCACTGCTCGGCATTGGCCGGCAGGTTATCCGGCATAAAGCTGTGTAACTTGCGACTGTTGCTGCTGCGACTGGCCCAGTAATAGCCGGGCTCTTTCGGATCGGCCGCCGGCGGCATATCGAAATAGAGTACTTCCGGGTTGGACAGCACAGTATCCCAGCCGAGATTGGCCTGGGCATGTGCCCGTTTGAAGCCGCCGTGGGCGACTATGTCCCAGATATTGCTTTGCACCGGGCTCGGCATATTGGCCGGGTTGACGTGACTCATGCCATCGCTCCAACCGGCAGCCTCTATGCCGCGATCGGCCAGCATCTGCGATACCCGCTCAATAAAGTAGGCGCCGAGGGCCGATTTGTCGGCCACTCGCTGCGAATTGGCCGCAATAAAGCGTTCACAGGCCGGCGAGTCGAGCCAGGCACCGGCGGTCTCATCGGCACCTATGTGATAGCGCTTAAGCGGTACTCCGGCGGCCTGATGCAGCTTGGCAATTTCATCTATCACCTTGGCAACAAAGGTGTAACTGGACTCCATACAGACATTGAGCGTATTGTCGTTGTAATACTGAATAGAGCTGTAGACAGTGGCATCCTCGGGATCCGCCAGCAGATATTGGCTGGCGGCCTGACTGTCGCCCTGAGCCAATAGCTTGCGGCTGCGGGCCTGCATCGATTTAATAGCGGCGCGGGAGTGCCCCGGCATATCCATCGACGGGATCACCTGGATCTGTCTTGCGGCGGCAAACTTGAGAATGTCGATATAGTCCTGGGTCGTGTAGTACCCGTTGACCTGAGTCTCAGGATTGGGGCCACTGCCGAGTTGCGGCAGCAAACAGCGGTTTTCATCGAGATCATGGCAGCGTTTGCTGCCAATCTCGGTCAGCTCCGGCAGGCCGGGGATCTGCAGGCGCCAGCCTTCATCGTCGGCCATGTGCAGATGCAATACGTTGAGTTTATAAGCCGCCATCTGCTCCAGCAGGCTCAGCACAAACGCCTTGGAGTGGAAGTTGCGGCCAACATCCAGATGCATACCGCGAAACGGGTATCTGGGGCCATCTTGAATGCGCAGCTGTGGCAGTGCTATTGATTGGGTATCATCGGCAGGCAACTGCAGCAAGGCGGCAAGACTCGCCAAGCCATAGGAGTAACCCGCGGCGTCTGCGGCGGCCAGGTTAATTCCGCCGGCCTCAATCTCGAGTCGATAGTGCTCGCTTTGCCCTCCCTCAAGTGGCAGCAAGTTAAGCGCCAATCCTTGCTCGCTCTGGCTGACACCCAGCCTTTGTAGGCGCAAGAGCGCCGCCTCGAGTGATAGCAGCTCGACTCCGGTAGCTATGTGGCTCGGGTTAAGCTTAATCCCGGCATTGAGGGTGACAGGTGTTTGTTCAAGCCTAGTCACTGAATCCGGCTTAGGAATAAGGCTTGCCACCGCAAGGCCGGCATCATCGGGAGTATCGGCATTTTGGCCGAAGACAACATTGGCGGTATCCCAGGGCAGCTTATCCTGTGAGCTGCGGCGATATTGTTTCTCGGCATCCGTGTAATGCTGCACATAGGGAAGCAACTCAAGCCCGGTATCCGGGTCTTGCTTAACTTCAGTGCTGGCGATGACCTCCGGCTTGAGCCCCTCAACAACCATGTAATAGTTGGGCATGGCATCGATTTCCGACAGCTGCCACAGCTCACCGCGAAAATTGATGATTTCGCTGACACCCTTTTTGAAACCGCCGAAGGCGGCGGTTGGCGTCAGACGATGCAGATCGCCCTGAATATGCTCTATATGAAACTCAGGCGAGGCAACCGAGAGTACCGGACGCATCTGGCTAAAATAGATGGCCCAGTCAGAAGCGCTGAGATCTTCGCTCGGAGTCAGGCGAATTTGCGCCTGGAAACAGCGGCCTTCGGCACGGCTCGGGTCGCAGTTATCATCCGGCACATTGGACAGCACAGCATATTTCAGCTGCAAACTCTGGGCAAAGCTATGCAGCTTATTCTGAGTCAGATCTTCACTCGAGGCTTTTGACGAAGAACCGGCTTGGCTCTGCCCTGGTTCAGTCCCGGTTGCCGGCGGCTTGTCAGAACAAGCCGTCAGCCCCAAGCTCAAGGCAATGGCTAACGCCGCGATAGTTAACTTCATTCCGTTACTCTCCTGTCCTTATTATTGTTTTCACCATGATGCCATATTCCCTGTCGACTCAAGCAGTGGCTGCCACCTCAACAAGCTATGTTGAGTGACAACCGGGATAAAAAAATGGCCAGGTACTGAAATCAGCACCCAGCCCACTCTAGTTTCCGGGGAGAGACTACAGTATTGAAAACACAGTTGCGCAGCCGCCCGACAGATACTCAACTGTGGAAGGCATGTAAAGGAGACCTCATCCTCGACATGCAGACCTTACAAGACAGCATGGTCATGGAAACAATAGTCACACAAGCAATGACAACGCTGTCATCGATAAACATACACAAGTACAAACCTTATTTCTACATTTTTTTGACAATTTTTATTTTCCCAAGCCCCCTTGAAAACAGCGCTTGCAAACATATTTTTAACAATGACATCCAGTTTGCCCACTGTTAACATCCGCAGCATGCTTGGGGTCACAAGCCAATAAGTCTCAAGCTGAACTTTTTACTGGTTTGCGGTACTAATACAACCGAAGAAGCGGTTCTGGCCCGATATTTCAGTGACGATTTATTTTCCGGTGCGTCAGTTGATTGGCTGACGGAACCTCAGATAACAACAAGGATAAAAAGACAATGACAGCACAATACGTCCCGCTCAACAACGGCGCACACAAGGCTCTGAAAGT
This sequence comes from Shewanella sp. ECSMB14102, assembly GCF_000813075.1. Lineage (NCBI taxonomy): Bacteria > Pseudomonadati > Pseudomonadota > Gammaproteobacteria > Alteromonadales > Shewanellaceae > Shewanella > Shewanella sp. ECSMB14102. Next base: position 96,441 of record NZ_JWGX01000011.1, on the reverse strand, counting down.
CACTCCAGGCATAGATTTCAGCGAATTTGAGCAGCACCATATGTTGCCCTTGCTGGTGCAGGAATTTTTGCCTGCCGCCACCAGTTTCCCGATCATTTTCGCCAAGAACAGCCAAAGTGGAGAATTCCAGCCGGTTGCCATCACCTCTCTGAAGCCTGAGAGCAACTGCTTTATCAAGGACAACACCTGGACCCGACGTTACCTACCTATGCAGTGCCGGATGCAACCTTTTGCCGCCGGAGACTCCAGCCAGGAAAATGTACTTATCGGTATCGATGTCAACAGCAAGCATGTCAGCGAAGACAAGGGCGAAGCCCTGTTTACCGAAACCGGTGAGCAGACCGAATTCCTGAAAAACCGCATCGAATTTATCGGCAACCTGATTGAGTACCGTGAGATCACCAAGCAGTTCGTCAAGACCCTGACCAGCCATGAATTACTGCAACCCAAGACTCTGACAGTAACCAACAAACAGGGTGAAAAGAGCAATATAGATGGCCTCTATATCGTCGATGAGCAAAAGCTCAATGCCCTGAGCGATGAGGTTAAACTGGAATTTGCCAAGCGCGGCGTCTACTCACCGGTTTATGCTCACCTGTGCTCGCTGAATCAAATCGACTTGCTGCTGGATTAATCCACTCATCCCTATTCCGGGACAATAAAAACGGCGGCCAAAGCAGTAATGCTTGGCCGCCGCCTTATTGGATCACGGTTAGTTTGCCCTATAGGGAATTAAAAGCGCCAACGAGTTAAGCCTTGTTTGCCTTCCCTAAACCAAGCCTAAAGCTTGAACTTCAGGGTTAAATGGCCCAGCCGCCCATATAGAACACTACCAAGCCTATGGTGATAACCAACACACCAGGCTTGAGCTTACGCCACTCACCGCTGCAGATTCGGCCGATAACCAGGGTCGCAAACCCCAACATAATGCCTGTGACTATGTTGCAGGAGAGTATGATGAATACCGCACAGGTCAGTCCCGCCATGGCGTCTACCTTGTCATCGAAGTCCAGCTTGGTGACATTGGACAACATCAGCAGTCCCACATACATAAGCGCAGGCGCCGTGGCGTAGGCAGGTACCAAATAAGACAGGGGTGCCAGGAAGATCATCAGCAGGAACAGTACCCCCACCACAGTGGCGGTCAGGCCTGTTTTTCCGCCTGCTGCAGTACCGGCGGCCGATTCAATGTATACAGCGGCAGGTGCGCCGCCCACCAGACCGGCGAAGATAGAACTGACAGAATCCGAGGTCAGCGCCTTCCCGCCCCCTATGATGTTGTCATTCTTGTCCAGCAGATTGGCTTGTCCGGCCACGGCTCTTATGGTGCCTGTGGCATCGAAGATGGCTGTCATCACCAGCGCCAGCACTATCGGCAGCACCACAGGGTTAAGGGCGCCCATGATATCCAGCTGGCCAATCAAAGAGCCTTCAGCGCCTAAGTCGGGTATGGCAAACACACCTTTGAACTCCACATTGGGGTCAAACAGCAAACCAAACACTGACAGGGCGATTATCACTAACAGAATGCCGCCCGGCACCCGGCGACGCTCGAGTCCGATAGTGGCAGCCAGCCCCACAACAGTAGCGATCACCGGCAGGCTGTGGATGTCGCCGAGCTTGACCGGCAAACCGGTATCATTGGCCACAATCAGTTGCACACTGTTAGTGGCAATCAGCAGCAAAAACAGGCCGATACCTATCCCTGTACCATGGGCAATCCCCTTGGGCAGGTTAGCAAGCACCCACTGGCGAACGCCGGTAACGCTCACCAGGGTAAAGACGATACCCATAAGGAAAATCGCCCCCAGGGTGACAGGCAGGCTCATGCCCTGCCCCAACACCAGACTGAAGGCGGTAAACGCAGTCAGTGAGATGGCGCAGCCTATTGCCATCGGCAGATTGGCCCACAGACCCATCAGCAATGAGCCGAAGGCGGCAATCAGACAGGTGGCAATAAACACGGAGCCGGGATCAAACCCGGCCTTTCCCAACATGGAGGGTACAACGATAACTGAGTAAACCATGGCAAGAAACGTGGTCAAACCGGCGATCACTTCCTGGCGGACAGTGCTGCCACGAGCGCTGATATTGAAGAAGCGTTCCAGCCATGACGATGTAGTAGGTACAGCGGTATTTGTCTTTGAAGACATCATAATTATTCTACCTTTTTGATCTCTTTACTCGGGTCAGATGACGCCGGCTACGGCAGGTGAGAGCCCCGCTGGGCGGGTGAGAGATCCACAACAAAACGTGACCTGCAGGTGGTGGGCACCAAGGAGTATCGTCAAACGATGTCCAACGCAGCCTTTGTTGGTCGCGGATAATACTGCAAATTGGCGCCCCCGGCTAAAAAGATTTCGGGATCTGTGGCTCATCCTGAATATGCAGTTGTTCATAACTTTTCATATTTTCTCAAATCCCATTCATTGGCAGCGCAATCGCCATTCACATCCTTTCCCTATAGTGGCCCCATCAAGCAAACCCTGCTGCGTTGGAGCAATCACTATGTCTGAGTCCACATCAAGCAAAAAACAGGAACTTATGGCCCACGGCCTGATTATTTTCATGCTGTTTCCGGCCCTGACCATCACAGGTATCAGCCTCTATGGCCTGATCATCTGGATCATGCTGGCCCTCGGCGGCGTCGCCAGTCACTGATACAAGAGAGGATTGAATAGATGAAACGGTTAATAGCAATCTGGCGTACTCTCAACCGCCCAACCAAGTACCTGAGCCTGGGCGCCATCAGCCTGTCAGCCTTTATCATGGGCATTATCTTCTGGGGCGGCTTCAACACGGCGCTGGAAGCCACCAACACAGAGGCCTTCTGTATCAGTTGCCACTCGATGGAGAGCAATCCCTATCAAGAGCTGCAGCAAACTGTGCATTGGTCGAATCACTCCGGCGTGCGGGCAACCTGCCCAGACTGCCACGTGCCCCACGACTGGAGCCGCAAGATAGCCCGTAAGATGGAAGCATCTCACGATGTCTGGGGCTGGCTGTTCCAAACGGTCAACACTCCGGAAAAATTTGAAGCCAAGCGTCTGGAAATGGCCAGCCGTGAATGGAAACGCTTTGCCCGTGACAACTCCCAGGCCTGTAAAAACTGCCATGACTACAAGTCAATGAAATGGGAAGAGATGTCAGCCCTGGCGCAAAAACAGATGAAACAGGCGGCCGAGAAAGATCAGTCCTGCATCGATTGCCACAAGGGCATAGCTCACAAGCTGCCTGATATGGGCACAGCCAGAGCCCCGGAACTGATTGCCGAAGTGGGTTCGGGTGAGACTTCACTGCAACAGGGCGGCAAATATTTCAGCGCCTTGACCAAGCCTCTGTATCTGGATGACAAGAGCGCGGAAGAAGCCGGTACTCTGAACGTGGCCACCGAAATCAAGGTACTGGAGCTCAAGGGCAAGCGCGTCAAAATCGCCATCGATGGCTGGCGTAAAAAGATAGGTGCCGGCCGGGTGATCTACATGGACTTCGGTATCAATATCCTCTCGGCTCAATTGACCAAGGCCGCTGCCGAAACCGACGGGGTGATCAAGACCTTTGAAGAGAAAGAAGATCCCATGACTGGCCTCAAGTGGCAACGTGTGGAAGCCGAGATCTGGACCGACAGCGATTATCTGCTGACCGAACTGGCACCACTCTGGGGCTATGCCCGCAGCACTTATGCCTCTAGCTGCAGTGTCTGTCACACCCAGCCCGATGAGCATCACTTTGATGCCAACACCTGGCCGGGCATGTTCCAGGGGATGTTGGCCTTCGTCAACATGGATCAGGACACCCAGGCACTGGTGCAGAAATACCTGCAACAACATTCTTCCACCTTCAGCAAAGAAGAGCACTAAGAGGTTGGCGTTATGAACAGAAGAGACTTTTTAAAAGGCCTGGCCTCCACTTCCGTTGTGGTTGCCGGAAGCAGTTCGGTACTCGCTCCCCTGTCGGCGCTGGCCAAGGGGATGGATGACGGTGACGCCTGGCTGACCACAGGCTCCCACTTCGGTGCATTTCGTATCAAGCGCCGCAACGGGGTTATCGCCGAAGTCAAACCACTGGAATACGACAAGTATCCCACCGACATGATCCGTGGCATCCGTGGCTTGGTCTATAACCCATCACGGATCCGTTATCCCATGGTGCGGCTCGACTTCCTGCTCAAAGGACACAAGAGCAATACCCATGAACGCGGCGACTTCCGTTTCGTTCGTGTCACCTGGGACAAGGCCTTGACTCTGTTCAAGGAGTCGCTGGATATCATTCAAACCCAGTACGGCCCATCTGGCCTGCACGCCGGACAAACCGGTTGGCGAGCCACCGGACAGCTGCACTCAAGCACCAGCCATATGCAGCGCGCCATTGCCATGCACGGCAACTTCGTCAAGAAAGTAGGCGACTACTCCACCGGCGCCGGGCAAACAATTATGCCTTATGTGCTGGGCTCTACCGAAGTGTACGCTCAAGGCACCTCCTGGCCGCTGATCCTCGAGCACAGCGATACCATAGTGCTCTGGTCCAACGATCCATATAAAAACCTGCAGGTGGGCTGGAACGCCGAAACCCACGAGTCCTTCGCCTATCTGGCGCAGCTCAAGGAAAAGGTCAAAGCCGGTAAGATCCGGGTGATCAGCATAGATCCGGTCGAAACCAAGACCCAGGCCTATCTGGGTTGTGAGCAGCTGTATGTCAACCCACAAACAGACGTGGCCTTGATGTTGGGTATCGCCCATGAGATGTACACAGCCAAGCTGCACGATGCCAAGTTTATCGAAGGCTATAGCCTGGGCTTTGAAGAGTTCCTGCCCTACCTCCTGGGCGACAAAGACGGCATCGCCAAGACTCCTGAATGGGCCGAAGCCATCTGTGGCGTCAAGGCTGAAGTCATCCGCGATCTGGCCCGTACCCTGACCAAGGGCCGTACCCAGATCATGATGGGCTGGTGTATTCAGCGTCAGCAACACGGTGAGCAGCCTTACTGGATGGCAGCGGTACTGGCCACCATGATAGGCCAGATAGGCCTGCCTGGCGGTGGTATCAGCTATGGTCACCACTACTCGGGTATCGGGGTACCTGCCACAGGTGCCGCCGCGCCGGGCGCCTTCCCGCGCAACCTGGACGAAGGCCAAAAGCCACTGTTTGACAACAACGACTTCAAGGGTGCCAGCAGCACCATTCCGGTCGCCCGCTGGATAGATGCCATTCTGGAACCCGGCAAGACTATTGATGCCAACGGCAGCAAGGTCACCTATCCGGATATCCGCATGATGGTGTTCTCGGGCAACAACCCCTGGAACCACCATCAGGACAGAAACCGTATGAAGCAGGCGTTCCGCAAGCTGGAATGTGTGGTCTCCATTGATGTGAACTGGACTGCCACCTGCCGCTTCTCAGACATAGTCTTGCCCGCCTGTACCACCATGGAGCGCAACGATATCGATGTCTACGGTGCCTACGCCGGCCGCGGTATTCTGGCGATGCACAAGATGGTTGAACCGCTGTTTGAAAGTCTGTCTGACTTTGAGATATTCACCCGCTTTGCCAAAATACTCGGCAAAGAGAAGGAATACACCCGTGGGCTAACCGAAATGGAATGGCTGGAAAAACTCTACAACGAGTGTAAGGCCGCCAACCAGGGCAAGTTTGCCATGCCGGACTTCAACGAGTTCTGGAAGCAGGGTTATGTGCACTTCGGTGAAGGGCAAAACTGGGTCAGACACGCCGACTTCCGCGAGGATCCTGAGATCAACCCCCTGGGAACCCCTTCCGGCCTGATTGAAATCTTCAGCCGTAAGATTGCCCAGTTCGGTTATGATGACTGCCCAGGCCACCCAGTGTGGATGGAAAAATCCGAGCGCAGCCACGGCGGTCCAGGCAGCGATAAGTACCCGGTTTGGCTGCAGTCCTGCCACCCGGACAAGCGCCTGCACTCACAGATGTGTGAGTCCAAGGAATATCGCGAAACCTATACGGTGCAAGGGCGTGAGCCGGTTTACATCAACCCTGAAGATGCCAGAGCCCGCGGTATCAAAGACGGCGATCTGGTGCGGGTGTTCAACGACCGCGGTCAACTGCTGGCCGGTGCCGTCGTCTCCGGCCGTTTCCCCAAAGGGGTAATTCGGATCCATGAAGGCGCCTGGTATGGCCCGGTCGGCAAAGATGGCAGCGTCGAAGGCGGCGCCGAAATCGGTGCCCTGTGCAGCTATGGTGACCCCAATACCCTGACTCAGGATATAGGTACCTCCAAGCTGGCGCAGGCTTGCTCGGCCTACACTTGCCAAGTGGAGTTTGAAAAATTCACCGGCAAGGCGCCCAAGGTATCCTCCTTCGATGGTCCGATTGAGATAAAAATCTAACCTAAGGTTCGCAGATAACTGAGGTAAGCCAATGAAACAGTTAAATCAAGGCAGAGCCATGCTGTACAACTTCCTCTCGGGCCTGTTCGCCCGCGAGTTGAATGCCGAGCGCCTGAATCAATTGACGGCGCCGCAGAGCAAGGACTTCTGGCAACAGCTGAGCAGCGATCCTGCCCTCAAGCAAGAAGCCAAGCTGATGGAGCAAAAACTGCTGGCCATCGCCTGGATGCAGGACAGAGACAAGGCGCTGCTGGAGCTGGCGGCAGACTTCTGCGGGCTGTTTCTGGTGGGCAGTAAACAGAGTGCTTCGCCCTATGCAGGCCTCTATCTGCAAGCGGATGACGATGTCACCCTGTTCGGTGAACAGCATCAACAGATGCTGACCTTTTTGCAGCGAAGTCAGCTGCAGCTGAGCGGTGACTTCCCCGAGCCCGCCGACCATCTGGCGGTGATTCTGGCATACCAGGCTCATCTGTGTCTGAACGCCTCGGCCTCAACGCAGCAAGAATTTCTGCAAGAATGTCTGCTCAGTTGGTTGGAGCCATTTTGTCAGCGGGTGAGCGAATGCGATCGCGGCGGTTTTTATGCCGCGCTCGCGCGCCTGACCCTGGCCTTTGTTCAAAGCGATGCCGAATGGCTGAAAGGCGCCGCAGCGCACTGAGCGAGGCGATTTAGACCAGTGCTGACTCAAGTGCTTGCCTGAATCAAACGTAACACAGCCCCCCCCCTAATCAAAGGATCAAAGGGTCAAAGGGTCAAAGGGCGCCAACTCGAGTATCGAGCGGCGCCCTTTCTATATCATCAGTAGCCGGTAAATACTGCGCTTCCTCTCTTTCGCTTAAACCCCAGGTAAAAAAGCACCTTAGTCTGATTGCTGCTCAAGCCAGTTTTCGAGCGCCTGCAATGATGCCGCTACGCAATCTGTCAGCTCGGTAAGTTCCTCGTCGCTCAAAGGATTGCCAACCTTGATGGACTGTTCCAGTGCGGCGCAGCGCAAATGCAGCGCTTCAAGCCCCATGTTGCCACTGCTGCCCTTGAGTGCGTGCAGCTTGGCAGCAATGATATCCCGTTGCCCATCCTCCGCCTTTAAAGCTTGCAGCTGCGCGTCACAGCTATCCACAAACTGTTGCCGCATCTCCAGCAAAGTGGCCTTGCCGAGTACCTGCAAGTCCTGCTCAAGTTGCTCCAGCGCCAGCCATTGGGCGTTGTCCGTATTGCGGGATTTAAGGCCCGGCGCTTGGATATCCTCCTCCTTATGGCGCTCATCACTCAGATTCGAGCCGGAGACAACCCCTAGCCAATTGGCCAGTGCCTGCAATCCCAAGGGCTTACCCAGCACTGTATCAAAGCCCATGGCCTGATAATCAGCCATGTCCTGAGTCTGCAACTGGGCGGTAAAGGCGGCAATAGGCACCTTGGTGCCCAGCTGTTGCCTGAGCTCAGGCAACAGCTCGCTGCCGGAGCCGTCACTCAGCTGTAAATCCAGCATCACGGCATCAAAGGGGCCTGACGTGTTATCAAGCAACACACTTCGCGCCTCAGCCAAACTGACACACAAGAGTGATTCATGTCCAAGGTGCGCCAAAAAGCCCTGAGCCACCAGGGCGTTAACCCTGTTATCTTCCACCAGCAACACCCGCTTGGCGATTTCACTCTGCGGCAGGCGACTCGATTGTTGCTCCCCCTGCTCACAGGGCTGAAGCGGCACACTGAAACTGAAACGGCTGCCCTGCCCCGGCGTACTGATAACGTCTATGGCGGGCTCATCCTCGCTCTCACGGCCATTCATCAGTTGCACCAGGTCACGACTGATACTCAGCCCAAGCCCGGTACCCCTGGCACTGGCATGGGTCGCCTCTGTGGCATAGGGGGTAAACAGATGCGCCATGGCTTCGGGGCGGATGCCGATACCTGTGTCAGTCACGCTGAAGCACAGGCGTGCACCTTCAATACTGACCTCCAGAGTCACACTGCCCTTGGTGGTAAACTTGATCGCATTGCCCAGAAGGTTAAATAATACCTGCCTGAGCTTGGGCCCATCAAGCCAGACCCATTCGGGCAATTCCGGCTTTAACAACCTGAGCTCAAGCCCGGCAAGATTGGCCCCGGCCAACATGATGGCGGTCACTTCGTTGAGCAGCGCCGGCAACTCCACAGCCCTTGGCTCATTGAGCAGCCTACCCTGCTCCAGACGTGAAAAATCGAGAATGTCATTGAGCACGGTTTGCAGTTGAGTGCCACTGTACTGGGACAACGCCAACATCTGCCGCGCCTTGGCGGGTAACTCCGCCTGCCCCAGCAGACTCAGGGTACCGAGCAAGCCATTAAGCGGTGTACGTATTTCATGACTCATGGTTGCCAAAAACAGCGACTTGGCCTGACTGGCTTCCTCCAACTGGGCATTGGTCTGGGCGAGCTCGCGGGTTCGCTCGGCGACCTTCAGCTCCAGCGCCAATTTATGCTCGGTCAACTCGGCGGCGGTGCGTTGCAGATCCTGCTGCAACTTTTGATTATGAGCCGTTTTCTGTTTGAAGGCTTCCAGCGCCGAGGCCATGGCAGTAAGTTCATCATCACCGTAGGAGCGTATACTGACATTGGTATCGCCAAGACTCAGGCGACTGAGTGCCTGGGTGGCATCGCTCAAGCGCCGGGCGATGCCCTTATAGATAACCTGCCAACTGACAAACAGGATCAGCAGCAACATCAAAGCGCCCGTCCCCCAGAGCCCTGCGCTGGCCCAATTGAGCTGCCCCAGATAGTCGCGGCGGGCCAAATTCAGCTGTTGCTGTTGGCCTTCGAGGGCGGCATCCACGGTTTGCTCCATCGACTTGAGGTTATCAGAAATCACCAATTGCCTTTGTTCCAGTTGCTGCTGCAACTGCCATATCGCTTCGGCCAATTGTTGACCGGCAATGACCTGGTCAAGACGAGCAAATTCTGCCTCGAGCGCCTCGGCTCTACCTGGGTCCCGAACCAAATCGGCCACAGGAATACGCTTGAGCAATCCCGGGGACAGGGCATCATCGGTCAACGGCGCCTGGTTGATGGCGCCGACCAAGTCTTGCGGCGCATCGGCCGCGGCAAATATCTGCCCGAGCAAGGCTATCTTGTGGGTCAGTTTCAGGGCGCGGTTGAGCTGCTCGGCGCTGCTGAGATCCAGCTCTATAATGTCATCTACTGTCTCAGCGCCAGGGATCTGGCTCAGCTTGGCAATAATAACTGAATCCAGCACCGCCAGCTCGGAACGCAGCAGATTATCGGCCTGCTTGGAAGCCTGTACCAGTAAAAGTCCTTGCTGCTTCAGCGCTTGGGTACGCTCAAGTCGCTCGCCAGTCTGTTCGCCGAGTAAGGTCAGCTCGGCGATAATGGTGGCCGCCGCCTGTTTAAGGTTGGCCGAATCCGGCACCGCCAACTGCTCCAGGGTCGCTATCGCCGCCAACATGCGATTGCTTTCAAGAGACAGGCGGCGTCCCAAATATTGACGCTGCTTTTCATCTGCAACTGTGCCCAGGCGCTGGGCATTCTCCGCCAACGAGGTGGCCGACTGCGATAACTGCCGCGCGGCTTCTGATGCGGGCAAGGCCTTCTCATACAGAAAACTGTCGGCACCCTTGACCCAGTGCAGGCTCAAATTGCCCAGAGTCACCAGTAATAACAGCAACAGCGCCAGTAAACAGAACGCCAGCATCAGACGGCCGGTCAGGCTGCTCAGCCATGAAGATAAAGGTCTCACTTGTTATCCTTGTTGATACCGGTTCGCATAGGCATTGACTCACTCAAACATTCAGCAGGAATGCTATGGTAGAATACTTGCATCATATATCAGGGCCTTCCCCATGAGCCAATTTTCCGCCAAGTTTGAGGCTGTGTTGCCTGCAACTAAAAAACCGCTACAGCTGTGGTTATTGGCTCTGCTGATGTTTATCCCTGCCGCGCTGGCCAATGAAATCTGGGAGCTGGAGCAACGCAGTCCTTTCAACGAAGCAATCCAGCAGGCCAGCCCTCTGACCCACACGCCGCTCACCAAGGCCAACAAACCTTGGAAACTGTGCGCGTTGGTGCCGCATCTGAAAGATGCTTACTGGATAGGGATTAATTATGGCTTAGCCAAACAGAGCCAAGTATTGGGGCTCGGGCTGGAACTCCATGAAGCCGGTGGCTATGGCAACACTCAAACCCAGTTGGCACAACTCAAATCCTGCCTTGATGGTGATGCCGATGCCATTTTGCTCGGCGCCGTCAGCCCACACCTGCTTGAGGGTCAGGCGCTTGAGCTGACCAAGCCGGTGTTGGCGCTGGTGAACCAGTTGGCAGACAGCCGAGTACAAACCCATATAGGAGTCAACTGGTATCAGATGGGTTATCTCACAGGTCAATTTCTCGCATCCAAACCATATCAACGTCTGGCGATGCTGGCGGGGCCCGAAGGCCGCGGTGGTACCGATCTGGTGGAAAAAGGCGTCGGACAAGCACTGCAAGACAGCACCGTAGAGATAGTGGCCGTGATGCATGCCGACAACAACCGCAATCTCTACCGGGATCAGCTCAATCTGTTGCTCAACCAAAATAAGCCGCCGCTGCCACAAGCCTTACTCGGCAGTGCTGTGGCGATTGAAGCCGCCATGGGCACTCTGAGACAGAGAAATATGACGGATAAAATGGCGCTGGTAAGCAGCTACTTGTCTCCGGATGTCATGCGAGGCCTCAAGCGCAACAAGGTCGCTTATGCCAATGATGACAGAGTGGTACTACAGGGGCGGCTGGCGGTCGATCTCGCCGTTAGGCTGTTGCAGGGGGAAAAGGCGTTTGGTGATATAGGCCCGGCAATTTTGCAATTGCGCCCGGATAACCTCAACAGCATGCAACTGGATGACAGTTTGGCACCGGCGGATTTCTACCCGGTATACAGAGTGGAAGCCAAGGCCTCAGAACTCAGTCGCTAACATCGGCGGCAAACAGATAACCTTCACCATGCACAGTGACAAACAGCTCTGGACTCAGCTTGCTGCGCAGACGCCGAATAATCACATCTATGGTACGGTCGTTAACATCCTGATCCCTGTGACTGGTTTGTTGCATCAAGCGCTCTCTCGATAGCACCTGCTGCGGGTGCAGGGCAAAGGCCACCAGCAGTTCAAACTCAGCCTTGGTCAACTTGATAGCCTGCCCATCCAAGCTCAAACGGCGGCTGTTGAGCTGCAAGTGATAGCCTTCGAAATAAAGATTGTCGTCCGAGCGCGACAGTTGTTCGGCCGTTTGTTGCTGCGCCTTCTTCACCAGAGAGATGCGCCAGAGCAGATTTTTGACCCTGACCCTGAGCTCACGAAACTCAAACGGCTTGGTGACATAATCATCGGCGCCCATTTCCAGGCCAACTATTTTATCTATCGCCTCATCCCGGCCGGTCACCAGAATAATGCCCACATCTGAGCGACTGCGCAGCTCACGGGTCAGCATCAAACCATCGTCACCAGGCATATTGATATCCAGCATCACCAGGTCCACATGCTGTTGTTGTAGTTGCTGCCACATCTGCTCACCGTCAGCGGCCTCCATCACCTGGTAACCATCTTTTTCAAAGTAGCCTTTTAAACGAGTCCTAATGATAGCCTCATCGTCCACTATCAATATGCGGTATGCCATGCTTGTATTCCAACCGGCTGGGATAGAGGCCATTATTCACAATTTTTCATATTTTGTCTGTAGCGGATAGATATTTGACCTGAGTTCGGTGCTAAGCGCTTTTTATGTGGCTACAATAAGGACGAATCAAAAATTAAAGGACTGAATATGGACGAAAAGCGCAAGTTTTCGCGGATCCTGTTTAGCATAGATGCCCAGCTGAGCTGCGGTGACAAGGTGTGGAGCACCCATTTGCTGGATCTCTGTCTCAATGGCGCCATGGTGGAAGAACCTGCCGATTTCGCTCCCGAAGGCGTGCTGAAGCTGAGTTTTTGCCTGCCCCAGTCCGAAGTTGAACTGTGCATGGAGGCTGATGTCGTGTATCGCCGCAACGGCCTTCTGGGCCTCAAGTGCGGGCTTATTGATATCGAGAGTATCAGTCACTTAAGACGGCTATTGGAGCTGAATCTTGGTGATGCCTCACTGCTGCACCGGGAGTTGGAACAGTTTATCGCCGAACATGAACAGAGCCGCTGAAGCGGCTCCTGCTTCACAGGTCACAGGGCGGCAATAGCCCTGTTTGCCGGGCTATTACTCCACATAGCACTCACATAGCGCTCACATAGCAATCATAAAGCCCCGAGTGCCTCGCTGAGTTTGCTCACCCCTATCACCTGCATCCCCTGAGGCGGCTTTTTCGGCATATTGGCCTTAGGCACAATCGCCCGGGTAAAGCCATGCTTGGCAGCTTCCACCAAACGCTCCTGACCATTGGGCACAGGACGTATCTCACCGGAAAGGCCCACTTCGCCGAACACCACCAGATCCCTGGGCAGAATATCACCACGGAAACTGGAAACCATGGCCAACAGCAGAGTCAAATCGGCGCTGGTTTCTGTCACCTTGACACCACCGACCACGTTAACAAATACATCCTGATCCGACATCTGTAAGCCGCCATGACGATGCATTACCGCCAGCAACATAGCCAAACGGTTGGCATCCATCCCCACGGCGACTCGCCGCGGATGCGACAGTGCCGAGCTGTCCACCAACACCTGTAGCTCCACCAGCAGCGGCCGGGTGCCCTCCCAAACCACCATCACCAAGGAGCCGGAGGCAGCTTCATCGGCGCGTGACAGGAATATCGCCGACGGATTGGCCACTTCCTTGAGCCCCCGTTCCGTCATGGCAAATACCCCAAGCTCATTGATCGCGCCAAAGCGGTTCTTATGGGAGCGCAGGGTACGGTAGCGGCTATCGCTGTCCCCTTCAAACATCACGGAGCAATCTATGCAGTGCTCCAGCACCTTGGGGCCGGCCAGAGAGCCATCTTTGGTGACATGGCCGACCATGATAATGGCGATACCATTTTGTTTGGCAAAACGGGTCAGAAAAGCGGCCGACTCACGAACCTGGGCCACACTGCCGGGGGAAGACTGCACATCGCTGATATGCATCACCTGAATCGAGTCTATTACTATGACCTTCGGCTTCTCCCGCAGTGCCACAGTGCAGATGGTCTCGACACTGGTTTCGGACAACATCTTCAAACGTCCGGTGGGCAGACCCAAACGATGGGCACGCATAGCCACTTGCTGCAAAGATTCCTCGCCGGTGACATAGAGAGCCGGCATTGTCTCTGCCAGCTGACACAAAGTTTGCAGCAGCAAGGTACTCTTACCGGCCCCCGGATGACCGCCAATCAGGATGGCACTGCCGGCGACTATGCCGCCACCGAGCACACGGTCGAATTCGATAAAGCTACTGGGGATCCTGGGCACTTCGTTGAGATCTATCTGATCCAGCGTCTGGATCTCACTGGCACCGGCACCGGCATAACCGCTGAACTGCCCCCCCCGGGATGGTGTGGCCGCCCCCAGTCTGACTTCGGTAATGGTATTCCATTCATGACAAGCACTGCACTGCCCCTGCCAACGGGGAAAGTCCTGGCCACATTCGTTGCACACGTATGCTGTTTTATTCTTCGCCATCTGGGTTCAAACTTGTGTAAAATCTGTAATAGTTAATTAAAATAATTGCACTTTCAAAGTGATAGTTTCAGCGCGATAATCCCGATTTGGGTTCAAGCTTCCCAAAGCCGGGCCGACATAAGACTAACAGTCAGCACAAGAATAAGCACCCTTTAAAGAGCGAGTCCATGAGCCCAGATCACCACAGCGCCCTGATTGAGCAACTCAAGCCCCTGATGATGGAGCCGGACTTTAGTGAGATCTTCTTGCAGCTCACCGCCGAAGAGTCCAACTCGACCCGCTTTCTGTTAAAGATGGAAATCCAGCGCCTGGCTTCCCCCTGTCTGAGGATCATTGATCTCAGAGACAAATCGGAACTGCCCTGCCTGGAGTATCGCTTCGCTGACCAACGCCATTATCTCGATGCCCCGGCCAAAGAGGCCTTAGATGCCGCACTGGCGCTGTACCGCAACCAGTACACAATGGGAGTATATGAACAGGTGATGGAGGCTCATCGCCAGCGTCGCCAACGACTACAGCAAACGCCCCGCAATCAGGAAGGCCAGGAGAATCCCTATCTGGTACCCGGAATCGTCCTGGGACGTTACTTCAACCGCAGTGAAGAGCGGATGAACTACAGCATCAAGATAGCGGTTTCCCAACCCGGCAGAGAAGAGTTGCGCGGCAATACCGCAGATCTTTCCGTCGGTGGCGCCAGGGTGCGCCTGCCCGCCAGACACAACTTAGATCTTAACCGGCCGCTAAGGGTCAAGCTACTGGACCTCAGCGATGAATACTATTACCGGGATCTGCAACTCGGAGTCGACTACCAGATAGTCGATGCCCAGACAGAGCAGGATACCTGCTGGATGCGGCTAAAACGCATCGGCGGCAGTGAGCAGCTCTCCGAGCTACTTGCCAGCCTTATTCGCGGTTATAAGTTCCGTTACAAGGTGGATGTCAACGATGTACTGACAACAGCAACAGGACTGGGATTTGAGCGCCATTATCTGGCCCATCTGCCACACCTGCCGCTGTTTATCGAGCAGGACAGCCAAGGCAAGCCAACTATTGGCGCTTTGCTGCTGAGCCGGGACAATCAGGCACTGCTGCACGATTTTCTCGATGAAGCCGATATCAACCAATTGCCGGGACTGCTGAGCAAGCAGAGACTGGCGGCCATGCTCGCCGAACCGGACAACGCCGAGCACAGATTACTGTTCAGCTTTACCTATAATGCCCGTGGTCAACTCTACTTCTACTCAGCCAGCCTCAGCGAGCTGAAAAAAAGCCGCTTGCAACCTCTGTTTCTGGGCTTTGGTGCCACCAAGGGCAGTTGGAAGGTTATCCAGGTGAGCCTGGATGCCATAGACCACCAGGGTTCCTACAAGGCCTCCATGCTCCCGGGGGATGACAGCAACTACTCGGCACTGACCGAGCAGCAACTGAGCAAATACAGCCACATATTACAGTTGATGGACGTGACCGACGAACAGGCCACCGAAGAGTATCGTCGCTGGCCATTCAAGATGGACGCCAATGAGCTCAAGCGTTTCGGCCAAGCCAAAATCACCACCAACAGTATCCGATTGGTGTCCATGTATTTCAGCGAGCGACGTCAGGAAGCCAGGTTCTCCTTCAAGACCTTGGTCAACATCAGTCAGGGAAAACAGCAATACACAGGGATCACCCACGACATTTCCAGTCGTGGCCTGCAGCTGAATCTGGATGAGAACGCGACTCTCAATCCCAAGGAGCCACTGCTGCTGAGCTTTCCCAAGCTGCAGGAACTGGCGCCCAAGGCAAAACTGCAGGCACTGCCCTACCGCTTGGTGCGCAGCCGTAAAAACGGTGTCACCCTGCATCTGGCGGCGGTGATGGGCCACACGCCTCATCCGGGAGTGGAGTTTTTGCAGCGCCTGATAGAGCAAAACCGCGAGAAATTGCAGCAACTGACAGAAAATAACTCTGAGGTCAAAGAACTGGCCGAAGGAATGAAAAACCTCTTGATGCGCAAACTGCATTCAGTGCCTTTCCTTGTGGAAAAAACCGTCAAGTCTTTCCGTTTTTCGGCGCTGGGGGTCGGCGTCAAGCCGGATGTCGTCAGCGACCTGTTCGCCAACAGCAGCGCTGAACAGTTGCAGTTCAATCTCGAACCTTTACTGCAAGACGGCCGGCTGAAGCGCGACTTTATCGGTCCGATACGGGCAATGAAGCCGCAGATGACCATGGACAGCTTCGAAGTCTTTGTGCAGTTGGTGCGCCAATCCAGCGGCCAGTTGCGGCTGCGCTGCACTGCCCGCCATGAGCTGACAGAGCGTCAGGCTCAAATAGATTTTATTCGTCAGGCGCAATCGCTCGGCAGCTTTATGGCCTTGAAAGTCTATCGCGGCGCTGCCGGTAAACCGGATCTGGGCTATATCCGCCGCGAGCTGGAATATATAGGTGTCCATGCCAAGCACAAGGCCAAGAAGCTCGAAGAGATGCTATGGCGGGTCGTGGGCGTCGGCGAGTTTTTGGAGATCACCAGCGAGGTATTGCTGCGCTACCCGGAACTGAACCCTGATGCTCAATCACTGACGCTGGAAAGCTCAAAGCCCTGATACCAGGCAAGCACCTTGTTGAAATGATCGGTCGGTGCATCCACATGGGTCAGCATATCCGCATGACCATAGTCGTGGCGATTGCCGTTTTCCCGTGACAGCAAGGTAAAGCGACTATTCTGCAAGCCGCATTCGGCCATCATATCCAACACATCTTCCGGGTTGCCGAGCACAGTGTCATTCTGTCCGGCGATAAACCAACTCTTGGGCCAAGTGGCTTTGGCGGCAGCCTGGCCATAGTCAAAACCATCGTCATGATCTATCCAATCTCCGCGCACCCAATCTATGCTCTGCTGCAGCGAAGCCCGGCTCTCGTTATCCATACCCATGCGCCACTTGTCGGCCGCAAGATAGCCGTGACCGGCGGCAATCCCTGGAGCCAGGCGGTTCCAAACAAGATCCACCATCAACCACTTTTTCAGTGACCTGACTCTTATGGTGCGCTTGCTGCCAAAGGTAAGCAGTGATGCCACCGAGGCTTGCAGCTCAGGAAACCGGGCCAGGGCACTGGTCATCAGCACCCCGCCCCAGGAATGGGCGCACCAATGCAGCTTGTCCAGCGACTCGGCCTTAAGCAGATATTGCTGCACCAAGGGTAGTTGTTCACGGATGACCTCGCCTTGCCCAAGCTCGAACCCACGCGCCAGCTTAGGCGTGCTGAGGCCACGACCTGCACTATCCATTACATAGACGGTAAAGCCCGCCTGAGCCAGAAACGGCGCCAGACCTCGACCGCTGCTGCTATAAAATACCCGGCCGTTGGACATGGCACCATGCAACATCAAAATCGGGATCTGATGCCGAAAACCGGCAGCGGGAGAAATTTTGCGAAGGTGCAGCTCACCATTGCGATAAGGCAGAAAGATTGATTGCTGTACAGTTTCCATGAATTGTGTCGTCACCGGGTTCTATAGCAGAAGCTAATAAAACCCGGTCATAAAAACAAGAGCAATCACTCTAGTTCTAACGGTTGACGCTTCAGCGCCCTTGCAGCAAGAAAGGTAATGCCTGCAGGCCCAGCTTATTGATCTTCGCCGCAGCCGCCGCAGCCAGCTTAGGTTTGGCATGATAGGCAATACCAAAATCGGCTGCCTGCACCATGGGGATGTCGTTGGCGCCATCGCCTATAGCCAACCTTTGCCCGGCAGCTATCTGCCACTGCCCGGCGCATTTTGTCACCACATCGGCCTTGAAGGCGGCATCCACTACCTGACCGCGAACCTCGCCGAGCAACTTGCCATCGCTTATTACCAGTTCATTGGCAAAGGCAGCATCCAACCCAAGCAACTGCTGCAGATGACCAACAAAGGGAGTAAAACCACCTGAGGCTACCACAGTGCGCCAGCCATGGGACTTGAGCTCGGCTATCATGCTCTCAAGCCCTGGACTCAGGGGCAAGCGGGCACAGAGGTCATCAATAATACTTTGGTCGGCGCCCTTGAGCTTGGCCACCCTCTGGCGCAGGCTTTGTTCAAAGTCCAGCTCTCCCTGCATCGCCCGTTCGGTCACTTGTGCCACCTCGGCGCCCACGCCGGCAGCGGCCGCCAATTCATCGATACACTCAATGGTAATCGCGGTCGAGTCCATATCCATCACCAACAGGCCTGGAGTAGAAAGCTCAGGTAAATTCGCTGTCGCGGCTATGGGCAGGTAATCCAGCTCGCCAATTGACTCAAGACGTTGCAACATGGCTTGACAGGGGCTGGTTTCGAGTTGTAACTCAAGCCCATACAAGGATTGCTCGCGCTGCAAAATTGCCACCGCCCTCGGTGCCAGCTCAAGAAGCAAGTCGGCAACAGCAGCCGCGGCCTTTTCACTGAAGATCAACCGCAGTCGCTCGCCTTGAGCGTGTAGCCCTTCCTTGAATGCCGGCCAAGTGTGCTGCTGCAGACTCAAGGTATAGACGCCATCTTGACGCTGACTGGCCAACAAGGGAAAAGGTAAGACTGACTCCATGGTCACTGCTCTCCGGCTATCGGGCATACCCATAATCCATTATGATTAGGGAAACACCGAATTGATTAAGGGACAAAGTATTGTTGTTCAAGGGCCTTAAAAAAAGCCAGAAGATCAGCAGACTGCTGCAGATCGCCATAGCCGTCACTCTGCTGGTCGGCCTGGTCCAGCTGTGGCAGACAAGCCTACTACAAGGGCAGCGGCTTCTGAAGACCCAAACCCAAAAGATGGCCAGATTATTGGTGCAACAAACAGCCTACGGTGCCGCCCCGGCGCTGCAACTGCAAAATGATGAGCAGTTGCAGTGGCTCGCCAGCGCATTGGTGGAAGATCCCAAGGTGATGGCGGCGACTATCTACAGTGAGGATGGCCAGCGCTTATCCTTTGCCCAGGACGTCAGCCCCGAATTGTTGGAGCCGGATTCCCCGGAACTGGATGATCTGCTGGCGCCCTATCCCCCTTATGTCGAGCCGGTGATCCAGCAAGGTAACAACCTGGGGTTTGTCGAAGTCAGGCTTGATCCCAAGCTGTTTTTCAATGAGATCCAGGAAGCCCACCAGCTGAATATGGAGCAGCAGCGACTGATGCTGATAGTCGCGGGCTTTATCGGCCTGCGATTATCACGGGCCTTGTCGTTCAAACGCGCCGACTTTGACCGCCGCCGCACCCGGGTCAAACGCAGGCGTAAAAAGCTCAAGCAGCAAGACAAAGCAGCCGCCAAGGAAGCCGCGGATACTGAACTGATTGCCACCGAAAGCCAAGATTCAGCCCCGGATACAGGCGAATCCCAGACAGAGCTTGCCGCTGAATTCAACACCAATACGTCTCCCAAACAGGCTGAACAGCCCGCCAAAGCATCGGCCACAAAGGCTGCCAGGCCAGAGCTCTCAGAGGTAAACACCGAATCTGGGATTGGCAATAAAACAGGGGAAAAAATCCAAACAGAAACAGGCTCTGAAACTTCAGCATCCCCAATTGACCCAAGTAACCAAAGAGACCAAAGAGACCAAAGAGACCAAAGAGACCAAAGAGACCAAAGAGACCAAAGCGAAGCCAAGCAAGCCAAGCAAGCCAGCGATAGCCTGATCCCGGATCCTATCGATACGGACAATCCCCGCAGTAAACGTCCCAGGACAGAAGTAGCCCCCAAACGGGAGCCTCAAACTGCAGAAGCAAACAAAAAGAACAACTAGCCCAAGAGCTAGCTTCTGCTACAGAGCTGCGCTCCAGGAATAAGCGAAAAGGCTTAAACAATAAGGGCTCCCGAGGGAGCCCTTATGATGTCAGTTAGCTACCGGATTACAGGGTAATCGCGGCGTCCAGCGTCATGACGATCATATCGTTGAAAGTGGTTTGACGCTCATCAGAGCTGGTCTTCTCACCGGTACGGATATGGTCGGAGACAGTTACCACGCAAAGAGCGCGGGCACCGAATTCATGGGCAACACCGTAGAGACCGGCAGCTTCCATTTCCACACCCAGTACCCCCATCTTTTCCATCACGTCGAACATCTCAGGATCCGGAGTGTAGAAGAGATCGGCAGAGAACACGTTACCTACACGAATTTTGGTACCGTGAGCCTTGGCTGAGTCAACCACGGCGCTCATCAGCTCATAGTTGGCGATAGCGGCAAAGTCCTGGCCCTTGAAACGCAGACGGTTTACCTGAGAATCGGTACAGGCGCCCATGCCGATGATCACATCGCGCACTTTCACGTCAGTACTGATTGCACCACAGGTGCCCACACGGATCAGGTTCTTGACACCATAGTCCTTGATAAGCTCAGTGGCATAAATGGAGCAGGAAGGGATACCCATACCTGAACCCATCACAGAGATACGCTTACCTTTGTAAGTACCGGTAAAACCAAGCATGTTACGTACATCGGTAACCTGCTCTACGTTTTCCAGAAAGGTTTCGGCAATGTACTTGGCCCGCAGTGGATCGCCAGGGAAAAGTACGGTTTCAGCGAATGCGCCGTCAACTGCATTGATATGTGGTGTTGCCATCGAAATAACCCCGTTAGTTTTATAAAGACTCAAGTCTGTTTATTAAAGACGGCTCCGGCGAGGGAGCCAAATCTTGTCAGCGAATAAATGATTCGCCGTATTCCATTGGTTCCAGCTTGAAGTAGCTGGCAATGGATTGGCCGATATCGGCAAAGCTCTTGCGACGCCCCAACGAGCCGGCACTCAAACCTGCGCCATAAGCCAGAACCGGCACATGTTCGCGGGTATGATCTGTGCCTTCCCAGGTAGGATCGCAACCATGGTCTGCGGTCAGGATAAGCAAGTCATCCTTATTCAGCAGTGCCAGGATTTCAGGCAATCTTGCATCAAAGTATTCCAGTCCCCGGGCGTAACCTGCCACGTCGCGGCGGTGACCATAATGGGAGTCGAAATCCACGAAGTTGGTGAAGACTATGGTGTTGTCACCGGCAGCCTTGACCTGCTCCAGTGTAGCATCAAACAAGGCTTCCAGGCCCGAGGCCTTAACCTTGCTGGTGATACCGCAGTGGGCATAAATATCGGAAATTTTACCGACACTGACCACTTGGCCGCCGGCGGCTTTGAGCTTATCCAGCACAGTTTTCGCCGGTGGCTCTACTGCGTAGTCACGGCGATTGCCGGTGCGAGCAAAATCGGCGGCGCCGCTGCCAACAAAAGGTCGCGCTATGACTCGGCCCATATTATATGGCTCAAGCTCTTCACGGGCGATTTCACACAAACGGTAGAGGTTCTCCAGGCCGAAACTCTCTTCATGACAGGCAATCTGAAACACAGAGTCAGCCGAAGTATAGAAGATGGGCAGGCCCGAACGCATATGTTCTTCACCCAACTCTTCAAGAATCGCAGTTCCGGATGCGTGACAATTACCGAGGAAACCGCCAAGGCCGGCGCGCGCCAGGATCTTATCGGTCAACTCTTTGGGGAAAGAGTTTTGCTTGTCGCTGAAATAGCCCCAATCAAACAGCACGGGAACACCGGCCATTTCCCAGTGACCACTGGGGGTATCCTTGCCTGAGCTCAGCTCTTCGGCATGGCCATAGGCGCCTATCAGCTCGACATCGGCGTCAAACCCAGGGGCAAACTGACCTGTGCTTTCCATGGCGGCATGTGCCAGCCCCAGACGGCTAAGATTGGGCAACTTCAGCGGCCCTTCACGGCCATCATTGGCACGCCCTTCGGCACACTCTTTGGCGATATGACCAAAGGTATCTGAACCCAGGTCACCAAACTTGGCAGCATCACCGGCTGCACCGACGCCGAAGGAATCCAGCATTAAAATAATGGTACGTTTCATACTACTTCTCCTGGAGATCGGCGGCGCGGATGGCGCGATAAATCTCCGGTGTTTTCTCAGGGGCGCTGTCGCCAATGACTATGGCTCGGCGCACAGCGGCAGCGGCTTCTTCGAAGGCGCTTTCTGACTGGGCATGCACCATTGCCAGCGGCTTGTCGGCATTGATTTCATGTCCCAGGGCACAAACCTGTGTCAGGCCGACGCTGTAATCCAGGGCATCACCAGGCTTACGACGACCACCACCCAAAGTGACCACAGCCAAGCCGAGTTCACGGGTATCCATACTGTAAGCAAAGCCTGAACGCTCGGCATATACAGGACGAATAATCTTGGCTTGGGGCAAATATTTTTCAGGATGTTCGACAAAATCGGCCGGGCCACCCAGTCCGGAAACCATACGGGCGAAGATCTCGGCGGCCTTGCCATTATCCAGCACGGCGTTGAGCTTACTGCGGGCCTCGGCCTCATTGGCGGCAAGGCCACCGAGCAGCAACATCTCACTGCAAAGTCCCATGGTGACTTCGTAAAGGCGCGGATTACGATATTTGCCGGTAAGGAAATTCACCGCCTCAAGCACTTCGACCGCGTTCCCGGCGCAGGAGGCCAACACCTGGTTCATATCTGTCAGCAGCGCCGTGGTCTTGGTACCTGCACCATTGGCAACCGCAACAATAGAGCGAGCCAGCTCCTCGGATGCCTGATAAGTAGGCATAAAGGCACCGCTGCCCACTTTGACGTCCATCGCCAGCGCATCCAGGCTACAAGCCAGCTTCTTCGACAGAATAGAGGCGGTGATAAGCGGGATCGATTCGACGGTGGCCGTGTTGTCACGAATGGAATAGAAACGCTTGTCGGCAGGGACCAGATCGCCGGTTTGACCGATAATGGCCACACCGACCTCTTTAACTACCTTACGGAATAGTTCGCTGTCGGGCTCAGTCTGATAGCCGGGAATGGCGTCAAACTTATCCAGAGTACCACCTGTGTGGCCCAGACCACGACCGGAAATCATGGGAACATAACCGCCGCAGGCTGCCGCCATAGGGCCAAGCATCAGGCTGATAACATCACCCACGCCGCCTGTGCTGTGTTTGTCTATGACAGGGCCGTCGAGCTGCAGGCTATCCCAATTGAGCACAGTGCCGGAATCACGCATAGCCGTAGTCAGTGCGATGCGCTCATCCATGGCCATGTCGTTAAAATACACCGCCATCCCGAATGCAGCTATCTGACCTTCAGACACACTGTTATCGGTAATGCCTTTGACAAAGAACTGGATCTCCTCCTTGGAAAGCGCCATTTTTTCACGTTTTTTACGGATTATCTCTTGTGCCAGAAACATAATACTGCCTCCTTTCTGCTGCAACCTTGTCTATAAAAGCTGTTACAGCATTGGGGTTGGACGTCAAATGTGTAGTAATTTTATTACAGATACTAACCAAGTTTTGACGTCCCCAAATAGACTTGGATCACAATCAGCGGGGATTAGTAACCTTGAGTCGGTGCTGGTGCGTCAGCCAGTTCCAGCGTGTGCAGCAGACTGGACAGCAGGCTGGATGCACCGAAACGGAAAGTCCGGGGAGACACCCAGTCACTGCCCAGAATACGCTCGGCTACGCCAAGAAATTCAGCAGCTTGGGCGGCATCACGCACACCACCGGCGGGCTTGAAGCCTACAGCAGGATTCTTCTCACTGATAACAGTCAGCATGATTTCAGCTGCTTCAAGAGTGGCATTGACCGGCACCTTACCGGTAGAGGTTTTGATAAAGTCAGCGCCGGCATCGATAGACAGCTCAGAAGCCTTGCGAATAAGCGCCGGGTCTTTCAGCTCGCCGGATTCGATGATCACCTTCAACAGCACATCTTCACCACAGGCTTCTTTGCAAGCCTTCACCAGCTCAAAACCAACAGTTTCGTTGCCTTCCATCAGCGCACGATAAGGGAATACCACATCCACTTCATCAGCACCGTAAGCGACTGCTGCGCGAGTTTCCAGCACCGCGATAGCGATGTCATCATTACCGTGAGGGAAGTTGGTGACTGTGGCAATACGGATATCATCGGCACCCATGGCATCCAGAGTCTTGCGCGCGATAGGAATAAAACGTGGATAAATGCAGATAGCAGCGGTATGACCGGCCGGGGTATTGGCCTTATGACACAGATCAATCACCTTCTGATCAGTATCATCATCATTCAAGGTGGTCAGGTCCATCAGTTGGATGGCGCGCTGTGCTGCTTGTTTTAAATCGCTCATAATTGCTCTCCGAGACATAAAATCAAAGGATTAAAAATCTGTCTTGGCAGCGCCAGAGGGGCTTTTGTGGTTATTGTTATGGCCGGGCCTTCGGGCGACGCCTGCATTTGACTGCAAATCATCTTTGTAGGGTATTCAACCTTGATAACGAGTATCACGACTTGAATCCTTGAAGACCGGGAAGGGGGAACTCGAGTTCCTTGCCTTGCCGCGAAAAATCCCTTTTAACGCGAGAAATCTGTCAACCTTTACATAAACAAGCTGAACCAGCTTCCGGCTATTAATCCGGGTTCATTGAACCCAATTCACTATAGCTCAGGCTTAGGTAAAGATTAAGTCAGAGCAAAATAAAAACGGGGGTGACCCAATTTTGGGTCACCCCATCAGAACTTAGAACTTGTAGGTCACACTGAAATAGTGGCCCCAACCCGTTGTATCCAAACCACCCCAGAACTCGTTGGCAAACGCTTGGTTATTCAGGCCATATACTCTGTTGTAGTACTTGGCACCGTAACCAACCGCGTAACGATCTGAATGCCAGTACAGCCCCAGGAACACGTTACCACCATGAGAAGAGTTATTGTTCTTACCAGTAAAGGCGTTGAAGTTGTTTGGATCAACGTCCATATCGAACTGCCAATCGATATAACCTTGGAAAGACAGGAAGCTCTTGTTGTCGAAGAAGTAGAAAGGCTTGAACCAGTTCATAGAGAACTGATAACCGTTCCAATCCTTCTTATTGAAGTCATAAGTAGCGTACAGGTTCATGCCGGTTTTACCCAGCCAAGGCACCATAACGTCTGCACCGATACCCCAGAATGATACGTTGGTATCACCTTCAGTCTCTACTTTAACGTCTTTACCATCTGGGTCTTTGGCATCGTAAACGCCTGTGATAGCGCCACCGCCCCAGTTAAACAGAGTAGAGAAGTAAACTTCTTGGATAGGACCGGCTGACAGATCCCAACCAGTCATGGCGTCGATTGAGAAGCGAGGAGCGAACTTCATGAACATCTTGCTCGCGCCATCAACCTTGTCACCAGACTTGCTGTTTGCCAGGTTAAATACATCGACATAACCATACAGATCAACAACACCAGAGCGACCACCGAACTCCATTTCCAGGTAGTTATGTTCGGCATCGGAACCGGCAGCAATTGGATGCTCATCAATAGAGTACATCGCATTAAACTGCATCCACTTGTAGTCACTACCGTGCAGATCAGAACGATCGGCAGCATAGGCGTTGCCAGACATGGCGGCGACCGCGGTAGCGGCTAAAGCTAAAGTTTTAACGTTTTTCATCATCAACCCCATTCATCTTTGGTTCTCGCCACCCTCTTGGAGCGGCATTCTTTTAATTGGCGCCCGCATTCTACCTTCTCCGTCCAAAACTACAAGAAAGACAAAAATAAAATGCGAACACTTAATTTTATATTTGAACAAAAGTACCCATTTCACTCACTTGCCAGAAATATCTGCACTCTTGTTCTGCTCATCTTGCCAACCATAGATAGGCATATGAGCCAAGCAAAGCTAATTTGGAAATCGATTGGGTTAACAAGAGGCCTGCGAATTCAGGCCTCTGTTCACTACCGTCTTACAGTGCCAGGAACAAACCGGCCAGAGTCGCACTCATCAAGTTAGCCAGAGAACCGGCAACCACAGCGCGCAGACCCAGTTTAGCCAGATCGTGACGACGATTTGGTGCCATGGCACCCAAACCGCCCAGCAGAATTGCGATGGAAGACAGGTTAGCAAAGCCACACAGAGCGAAAGAGACAATCGCCATTGTACGGGCTGTCATTGGCGCCTGAGTTTCAGCCACACACATAGGCAACTCTTTAGTGACGTCAGCGGCAACTGTAGTACAAGCCATAGCAGCATCATGGATGAAAGGAGCGAAGTTCATGTAAGCCACAAACTCGTTGACCACTATCTTCTGACCGATGAAAGAACCTGCAATCATGGCTTCATTCCAAGGCACACCAATGAGGTAAGCCAGCGGCATGAAGATATAACCCAGGATCAGTTCCAAGGTCAGGTTTTCCATGCCGAACCAACCGCCGATACCACCAATGATACCGTTGATCATGGCAATCAAACCGATGAAGGCCAGCAGCATAGCACCAACGTTCAGCGCCAGGTGCATACCGGAAGAAGCACCGGCTGCAGCAGCGTCAAGCACGTTGGCTGGCTTGTCAGGATCGTCCGGCAGCTCATCCATGTCGTTCTTGGCAGTTTCTGTCTCTGGGTGCATCAATTTGGCCATCAACAAGCCACCTGGAGCGGCCATGAAAGATGCCGCAACCAGATACTGGATCGGTACACCCATCTGCGCGTAACCTGCCAGAACAGAACCCGCGATAGATGCCAGACCACCGACCATAATGGCAAACAGCTCAGATTGAGTCATGGTAGGAATGAAGGGACGAACCACCAGAGGTGCTTCGGTCTGACCCACGAAGATATTGGCAGTGGCAGACATAGACTCGGTACGGCTGGTACCCAGGGCCTTCTGCAAGGCGCCGCCTATGATGCGGATAATCCACTGCATGATGCCCAGATAATAGAGCACAGCGATCAGAGAAGAGAAGAACACTATGATTGGCAGCACGTTTACTGCGAAGATAAAGCCGACCTTAAAGTTAGCCAAATCACCAAACAGGAAACCGATACCATTTTGTGCATAACCGATAACACTGGAAACAGCGTCGGAGATACTTTTCAGGATATCTTTACCGACCGGCACATACAGCACAAAGCCACCGAAAGCGGCCTGAATCGCCAGTGCACCACCGACTGTTCTAAGATTGATTGCTTTCTTGTTGTTGGACAACAAGAAACCAATCGCGAGTAGGGTGACCACCCCTACCAAGCTCATAAGTATATTCATTAACCATCACCCTATTGTTAACGCTTTTTAATTATGTTGTTAACCAACCTTTTTCCGAGCAAGATTATACCCGACCTCCGGGGCAAAATCGTCGTTTTGATCAAGTTTTTGAAGTTAATTTTCAAAAGTTTAGTCACCGCATGTAATGCGAGTTACACCTGTTCCATTAAAAAAAACTAAAGCTCAAATAGTTGCATTAGATTCTGTTGGAGGTGTTCTGATATTAGAACATTGCTGTTTTTCTGCAAATTCGCCATTTCGGCTATTATTTGTACCAGCGTCAGAGGGGTATTGCGCTTTTCCGGCAAGAAATGAGGTGCCATTGAGGGTGAATCCGTCTCGATCAAGAGCGCATCCAGAGGTAATTTGCTAACTGTGTCACGTAACTTTTTTGCGTTTTTATTCAGCAATAAGCCACCAATCCCCAATTTGAAACCCAGTTCCAGATAAGCGATTGCTGTTTCGTAGGAGCCGTTGAATGCATGAACTACTCCGCCCCGCGGCAGTGAATACTGTTTCAGCATTCCCAAGAGTTCATTATGGGTCTTCACCGAATGCAATATCAGTGGCAGCTTCAACTCCGACGCCAAGGCCAACTGCCCATCAAGCACTCGGTATTGTAAATTCCAAGGGGCATGCGCCGGGTTATCTGGTGCGAGCTCTGCCTTGGGTTTATCCAAACCACACTCGCCAATTCCCACCATCAAAGAGTCATTCGCCGTTATGAGCTCGGTTCTCAGTGCGGCAAGGGATTGATCACATTCAATGAGGGTTTTCGGGCAATACCAGGGATGGATCCCCAAGGTATAAGGCAGTTGCAGTTGGTGAGCAATCGCTTTCTGTTTTGACCAATGTTCACGGCTAACACCGGGAATTATGGCCCCACCAATACCGGCAGCCTTCATCGCGGCTATGAGGGCTTGCCTGTCATGATCAAACTCACTGAAATCCAGATGAGCATGGGAGTCAAAGATCATGTTGTTTTCCTTCTTTTTGTCCGTCTGCCAGAGGTTCTTCCTGCTCACGTTTCTTTAATGGCGGATCGCTGAGCCTTGGCATACAACAACGGCGACTATCTTCGGTTAACCCCAAGCTGTCGCAAAAACGGATGTAACTTTTCCAGCATTTTTGAATAAAAAACATCAGAAGATCTCTCAACAACATCCCAATAAAAAAGGTGGAGCAAGCTCCACCTTTATGATTTAGTGTTCCCGGGTCTTGGCAAACTCAATATCCGGATAGCGCTCCATGGATAAATTAAGATTAACCATGGTCGGAGCGATATAAGTCAGGTTATCACCGCCATCCAATGCCAGATTGGTGGAGCACTTACGTTGGAACTCTTCCAGCTTACGGGCATCATCACAGTAGACCCAACGCGCGGTTGCCACGTTTATAGCCTCATAGATGGCCTCCACGTTGTATTCCGATTTGAGTCTGGCGACCACCACTTCAAACTGCAGTACCCCAACAGCCCCTACGATCAAATCATTGGTATCCAGAGGACGAAAAACCTGTACAGCCCCTTCTTCCGAGAGTTGCACCAGGCCTTTGAGCAGCTGTTTCTGCTTCAGCGGATCTTTAAGACGAATACGACGGAACATTTCCGGTGCAAAGTTGGGGATCCCGGAAAACTTCAACTCTTCACCTTGGGTAAAGGTATCGCCAATCTGAATGGTGCCATGATTGTGCAAACCTATAATATCGCCGGCGTAAGCTTCGGCGGCGCGCTCACGGTCACCGGCCATAAAAGTAACCGCATCTGAGATACTGATAGTTTTCCCTAAGCGGACATGCTTCATCTTCATGCCCTGGGTATATTTACCGGAAACGATACGCATAAAGGCGATACGGTCTCTGTGTTTCGGATCCATGTTTGCCTGGATCTTGAATACAAAACCGGAAAACTTCTCTTCCCCGGCTTCGACCAGACGCTCGGTGGTCTGCCTAGGCATAGGTTTGGGAGCCCAAGCGGTCAAGCCATCCAGCATATGGTCGACCCCAAAGTTACCCAAGGCGGTACCGAAGAACACAGGTGTCAGCTCACCACTCAAGAATAGTTCAAGATCGAATTCATTGGAGGCGCCGGTTACCAACTCCATCTCGTCACGTAGCTGTGTTGCAAGGTCGCTGCCAACGGCTTCATCCAGCTCAGGGTTATCCAACCCTTTAACTATCCGCACTTCCTGAATGGTGTGACCGTGACCTGTCTGATACAGAATGGTTTCATCGCGGTGAATATGGTAAACGCCTTTGAAAGACTTACCACAACCTATGGGCCAACTGACCGGAGCACAGAGAATATCGAGCTCGTTTTCCACTTCATCGAGCAATTCCATCGGATCGCGGATATCCCGGTCAAGCTTGTTCATGAAGGTAACGATCGGGGTGTCACGCAGCCGAGTCACTTCCATCAACTTACGGGTTCTGTCCTCAACCCCTTTGGCAGCATCGATAACCATAAGGCAGGAGTCCACCGCTGTCAGGGTACGGTAGGTATCCTCAGAGAAGTCTTCGTGACCTGGGGTATCCAGCAGGTTAACCAAGCAGTCGTTGTAAGGAAACTGCATTACAGAAGTCGTGACCGAGATCCCCCGCTCCTTTTCCATCTCCATCCAGTCAGATTTCGCATGCTGAGACGAGCCACGGCCTTTTACTGTACCGGCAGATTGAATGGCGCGGCCATGAAGCAAGACTTTTTCTGTGATGGTGGTTTTACCCGCATCCGGGTGAGAAATGATGGCGAAGGTGCGGCGCTTGTCCACTTCGACTTTAATACCTGACATGTTCTTCCGTACACTTATGACGCTTGAAAAAGGCGCAAATTATAGCGCCTCACTCAGGCCTTGGCTAGGCAAGGCCTTTGATTGTCAGATAAAGGTAGATCAGTTAGCCGTCTGTTGCACAGGTTCCGGCGTTTGCTCCAGCAATGCCAGTTCCATTCGGGCATATCTGTGCTCGACAAAATCATAGATATTGGTGGCCAATGCCAGGCGCAGATAATCAGCAGCCTTTTCTTTATCGCCTTGTTCGGCCGCCACCTTAGCCAGATAAAAGTAGGTTTCACACAAGCGCTCTGCATACTCTTTGGGGTGAGTCAGGCCGCTCTTGGCCATGGCAAACACCCGAGATTCATCAACCGCTCCCAGGTAATAGTCGACCAACACTGTCGCCCAGGCATTGTCATCCAAACGGGTACGATTAAACTGCAACCTTGCCAGCGCTTCCTGGGGGGAGAGCTCATATTCGATCAG
Source organism: Shewanella sp. ECSMB14102 (assembly GCF_000813075.1). Lineage (NCBI taxonomy): Bacteria > Pseudomonadati > Pseudomonadota > Gammaproteobacteria > Alteromonadales > Shewanellaceae > Shewanella > Shewanella sp. ECSMB14102. The sequence goes on along the minus strand of NZ_JWGX01000011.1, from coordinate 66,212 downwards.
ATATAACCACAGCGCCCGGTAACCATCACTTTCATCCTTGAGATAAAAGCTTTCCATGTCTTTGGCAGCCAGCTGTTTGCGCTCGCCATAGTAAAGTGCAATACCACGATTGAGGAAGGCATAATCATATTCAGGAGACAACTCAAGAACCGCATCAAAGGCCTCATAAGCGCTCTCAAACTCCCCCTCCTGAGTGTAATAAATACCGAGGAAGTTATAGGCATCAGCTAAGTTGGGTTGCAGTTTCAACGCCTGATGAAAATCGATGCGAGCCAAGATCCTCAAGCCCACGCTGTCGTATATAACGCCGCGGTCATAATGAAAACGAGCCCGTTGCTCGGTAGTGAGTTCAGCCCTGGCCAGGATTTCATTGAGTTTTGCCAGAGTGACTTCCAACTTATAGTCCGGCAAAACAGGGGCAACCAACAATTCACTGTTGGCTTCAGACGCCGGCAGGGAAGCGCATCCCGAAGTCAGCAAACTGGCTCCGGCCAGTACAGAAAACACAGCGGCGCGCAGATTAAAACTCATCCAATCCATCCTTTGTCATATCCCAATGCAGGCTCAATCATAGCAATACAGCCGTACCTACGCTATCCGCCTGCGGTGGCAAATCCAAGATAATTTAAGTTTTAACCATAAAAAAGGAGACCCTAAGGTCTCCTTTTCTCATGCAATGAAAGCTTACTCGGCAGCTTCTGGAGCGGCTTGTTGTGCTTCCTTGATAGACAGACGTACACGGCCCTGACGATCCACTTCCATTACCTTAACGGCAACTTCCTGATTCAGTTGCAGGTAGTCGGATACGTTGGCCACACGCTCTTCAGCGATTTGAGAGATGTGTACCAGACCATCTTTACCGGGCAGTATGTTAACGAAGGCACCGAAGTCAACGATGCGGATAACTTTACCCTTGTAGATGCGACCCACTTCCACTTCAGAGGTGATCTCTTCAATGCGGCGGATAGCTTCCTTGGTGGCGTCGGCATTGCTTGAAGCAATCTTTACAGTGCCATCGTCTTCCAGCTCAATGGTAGTACCAGTCTCTTCGGTCAGCGCGCGGATAGTTGCACCGCCCTTACCTATCACTTCACGGATCTTCTCAGGGTTGATCTTGATGGTAGTGATACGTGGAGCGTGGTCAGAGATATCGTCACGGGCAGAGCCAATGGCCTGGTCCATCACATTAAGGATATGCACACGAGCACCATAGGCTTGCTGCAGTGCAATTTCCATGATCTCTTTGGTGATACCTTCAATCTTGATATCCATCTGCAGTGCGGTTACACCATCACGGGTACCAGCCACTTTAAAGTCCATATCACCCAGATGATCTTCATCACCCAGAATGTCAGACAATACGACGAAATCATCACCTTCTTTCACCAAACCCATGGCGATACCGGCAACTGAAGTCTTGATAGGTACACCGGCATCCATCAGCGCCAGAGAAGTACCACACACAGACGCCATAGAGCTGGAGCCGTTGGATTCAGTGATTTCAGATACTACGCGCACGCTGTATGGGAATTCTTCAGCAGAAGGCATTACGGCGTTGATACCACGCCATGCCAGCTTACCGTGACCGATTTCACGACGCTTGGGTGAACCCACCATGCCGGTTTCACCAACAGAGTATGGAGGGAAATTATAGTGCAACATGAAGCGGTTGGTACGCTCGCCCATGATGGAGTCAATCTTCTGTGCATCACGCTCGGTACCCAGAGTACAGGTCACCAGAGCCTGAGTTTCACCACGGGTGAACAGGGCGCTACCGTGAGTACGTGGCAGCACGCCGGCCATCACAGACAGGGCACGTACCATATCAGGCTCACGACCGTCGATACGAGGCATACCTTTGATGATACGACTACGAACCACTTTCTTCTCCAGGCTACCCAGCAGGCCGTCCAGCTCACGCTGATCCAGTTCAGGGTTTTCCTCGAGCAGCTTTTCAATAGCAGCTTTCTTGACTTCAACTACCGCATCGCGGCGCTCATGCTTGGCGATGATCTGGTAAGCGGCGGTAAGACCTTCCTCTGCCAGCGCCTTAACCTTGGCAACCAGCTCTTCATTGGCAACAGGAGCAGTCCAGTCCCAAGCAGGCTTACCGGCTTCGGCCTTGAGTTCATTGATGGCATTAACCACTACCTGCTGCTGCTCGTGACCGTATACCACGGCGCCCAGCATCACTTCTTCAGGCAGGGCCTTGGCTTCAGATTCCACCATAAGCACGGCGCTCTGGGTACCGGCAACAACCAGATCCAGCTGGCTGTTTTCACGCTGCTCTGCACCAGGGTTCAGCACATATTCGCCATTGATGTAACCGACACGTGCCGCACCCAGAGGACCATTGAATGGAATACCGGAAATAGCCAAAGCAGCAGAAGTACCTATCATGGCCACGATGTCTGGCTCGATCTGTGGATCAACAGAAACCACAGTGATGATCACTTGAACTTCGTTGGTAAAACCATCAGGGAACAGTGGACGGATAGGACGGTCAATCAGGCGGGCGATCAGTGTTTCATCTTCGGATGGTCGACCTTCACGCTTGAAGAAACCACCAGGGATCTTACCGGCTGCGTAAGTCTTTTCCTGATAGTTAACAGTCAGCGGGAAGAAGTCACGGCTTGGGTCTGCTTCTTTCTTGCCAACCACAGTCACCAGAACTGTAGTATCGCCCATGCTGGCCAGAACGGCTGCATCGGCTTGGCGTGCAATAACCCCTGTTTCCAGAGTGACTGTGTGTTGACCATACTCAAAACTTTTTACAATTGGATTCACTTGACCCATTCCTTAATTTAATAACCTTGAATTTCGCGCGTAAGTATACTGCAAACCTCTAGAATAGATAAAGAGTGCCAGATGATGACAAAGACGCTTCTTTTTTCTAAAGTGGACTATATCAATCACATGTTGCTGCATTGCTACCGAATTGGACTAGCCTTGAATATAGAATTCGCCCCCATAATAGCAGGAAAAGGCAGATGAATACCGCCAGGTTCAAGTCGCTCACCTGGAAGCAAACCAATCTGGTGGTTTTCACAGCTCTTTTCTTTGCCGTTGCTATTTTTATCATTGAAATTTTGATTGTAGTGACCACAGAAAGGCAATCGTTGCTCAGTAGTCAACAAGAGTTACTCGACTCAGTTGAACAACCGGCCGCCAATGCGGTCTGGGCATTGGATGACAATTTGGCGCGTCAGACAATGGAAGGCGTGATGAAAGTGGAGCATGTCGGTTCAGCCAGGATCACCCTGGATGACAACTCCCTATTCGTCAATCTCGGCAGCAGCCGTCCTGAGCCTTCTGATACTTTTGGACATTTGAGTCTCAAACTGTTTGGCGATCTCAAGCAGATATCAAGGCCACTGCAACGTCCTTTTTATTTTGAAGGCGCGGAAAAAGAGCAACTGATAGGCACGCTCACCATCAATTATGATACCCGAGAGTTGACCCAAAGCCTGATCAGCCAACTGCAGTTCAGTTTTGCCGCCACCCTGGCCAGGGCGTTGTTTCTGACACTGGTGCTGTCCATAGTGTTCCACCGTTTCCTGACCCAACCCATCGCCCGGATCAGTGAAGCAATAGACAAAATTGACCCTGAGTCACCGGATGAAAACATGCTGCCGGTATCAGCCAACCACAAAGATGACGAATTGGGACTGGTAACCTCCAAATTCAATCAGATCCTTAAACAATTCAGCCAGACCCAAAGCAAGCTGCGCAAAATGGCGACCCGGGACCCTCTCACCGGCCTGCCCAACCGTACCTTGTTATTGGAAACTATAGCCGTTGCCATTCAGCGTGCCCGGGTACATAAACGCAACTTCAGCCTGCTGTTTATCGACCTCGATAGATTCAAAAACGTCAACGACTCACTGGGGCATGCGGTGGGTGACCAGTTTCTGGCAAGAATTGCCCGTATTCTGGAACGGGTGGTCGGAGACAAGGGAACTGTAGCCCGTCTCGGTGGGGATGAATTTGTGATCCTGGCCGATGAGATTCAATCACCAACCCAGGCGGCCGACTTTGTAGACAAGCTGTTAATCCAGCTCAACACCCCGGTGCAACTCAATGAACATACCATTCACCCGGCCGCATCCATAGGCATCTCCATCTATCCCGAAGATGGCCTGAGTGCCGAAGATCTTATTCGTCACGCCGATATCGCCATGTACAGCGCCAAGGCAGCCGGTTCTAACCAATGGGCCTTCTTCAAGCAGCAGATGACAGAGCGGGCGGCGGTGAGACTGCGCACCGAAGCCTCGCTGCACGATGCCATTCGCAACAACGAATTTCTGCTGCACTTTCAACCAAAAGTTAATATCGAGACCGGTGAACTGGTGGGATGTGAGGCACTGATCCGCTGGCAAAAAGACGGCCGTTTGATAAGCCCCATGTCCTTTATTCCGGTTGCCGAAGAAACCGGGATCATCATTCCTATTGGCCGCTGGGTCATAGAGCAAAGCTGCCGGGTACTGCGGCGCTGGCAAAAACGCTATAACTTCAGTCCTCCAATCGCTGTCAATGTCGCTTCACAACAGTTTGCCGACGCCAGCCTGGTACCGGATATCAAACAGATGGCCCTGCGCTATCAAATAAGGCCCGAACTGTTGGAGGTGGAGATCACCGAGACCTCATTGATGAATGACATTGAGCTGGCGATCAGCAAGCTTGAACAGCTTAAATCGGCAGGCTTTGGTATTGCCGTCGACGACTTCGGCACGGGTTACTCATCCCTCTCTTACCTAAGACACCTGCCAATCACCACCATGAAGATTGACCGTTGTTTTGTGACCGATCTTCCGCAAGAGAGCGCAATAGCTTCCACCATTCTGATGCTGGGGCGACAATTGGATCTGAAAATTGTCGCTGAAGGCATTGAGAACGAGCAGCAACTTGAATGGCTGAAGCAAAATCATTGCGCCATAGGTCAAGGCTTTTATTTCAGTCAGCCGCTGTCACTGGAGGAGTTTGAAGCTAAATACATAGCCCCCCATACTGCCAGGATCCTCAAATTGGATGGCCAACTGAGCTGAATTGTAATCAATCGGTTTTAGAGGACTGACATTAAGTGAAAAGGGACGAGCTAAAATACGCTTCCCCAAAATTGCAGACACAAAAAAAGGAGGCCTGGGCCTCCTCTTCTTTTGGTACAGTTCGCGATTAGCGACGCAGACCCAGCTTTTGGATCAGAGCGGTATAACGAGCAACGTCGGTACGCTTCAGGTAAGCCAGCAGCTTACGACGAGAACTAACCATACGCAGCAGACCACGACGTGAGTGGTGATCGTGAGTGTGTTCTTTAAAGTGGCCTTGCAGGTGGTTGATCTGAGCAGTCAACAGCGCAACCTGAACTTCAGTAGAACCGCTATCGTTTTCGCCACGGCCGAACTCAGCCAGGATTTTCGCTTTCGCTTCAGTACTTAGTGACATGTGTCTCTCCAAAATAGTCTTGATAGTTTCCCCAGCCGATCACTAACTCAGCCAAGGGCGCGACATAATAACCCCAAGGGCTGTAGATCGCAAGTCAAGCTCAGCTTTTTGCCTCAGGCAACACTACCAAACGCTTGGGAGCCAGCAAACCATCGTCATTCATCATGCCGACACCAATAAAGCGTTTGCTGTCACCCAAGGTGATCCGCACCAGAGTATCGGCTTCCAACTTAGCAACCCGCACCGGGTTACCATTAAGCAGATATCCGGCCATGGCATCGGGGACATTGCACTCTGGAAGGTCGGCAACCGCCGTATCCATGGGAAGCAGCAAAGGGTCCAATAGCTCGGAAGGCACCCGCTCTTCGGTCATGGCCTGTTCCAGCAAGGCTTCGAGCTGTGCCAGACTAACCATGCGTTCATAGGGATAACCCGCCACCTGAGTACGACGCAACATGATCACATGGGCGCCACAACCAAGCATTTCACCCAAGTCATCTACGATAGTACGAATGTAAGTGCCCTTGGAACAGTGAATATCCAGCGTCAGCTCGTCATTCTCCCAAGAGATGAACTTGAGCTCATAGACGTGAATAGGCCTGGCTTCGCGAGGCACCTCTTTACCTTCCCGGGCGTACTTGTACAAGGGCTGACCCTGATACTTGAGCGCCGAGTACATGGAAGGCACCTGCATGCTATCACCACGAAAATGCTCCAGCGCCTGTTCCAGTTGGGCCATGGAAAACTCAACCGGCCGGGTTTGCACTACTTCACCATCTGAATCGCTGGTATCAGTGCGCTGCCCAAGCTTGGCAGTCACCAGATAACGTTTATCGGCATCCAACAGGTGCTGGGAAAACTTGGTAGCTTCGCCAAGGCAGATGGGCAGCATCCCGGTCGCCAGTGGATCCAGCGCGCCGGTATGGCCAGCCTTGGCGGCATTGTAGATCCGCTTTACCCTTTGCAGGGCAAAGTTGGAGCTCATGCCTGTGTCTTTATCCAACAGGACGATACCATCGACCAAACGGCCTTTGGGACGACGCGCCATCAGTTGTTTTCCTCATCCTTGTCTTGAGATTCGGTGCCAAAGGTTTGCTGCTTGGCCTTGTCCTTATTAATAACCTCGGTTACCAGGTTGGACATTCTCATCCCCTCGACCAGAGACTTGTCATAGACAAATTTCAGTTCAGGCATCACCCTAAGCTTCATTCTGCCGGCAACCAGGGTGCGGGCATAAGGTGCTGCCTTGTTGAGTGCAGCCAGCTTTTCATCAACCTTAACCGGGTCTTCTTCAAAGAAGGTGACATACACTTTTGCATAACTCAGATCCCGTGAGACTTCCACGTCGTTGACTGTGACCATGCCTACACGAGGATCTTTCATATCACGCTGCAGTACCTGCGCCAGTTCCTGTTGCAGTTGCTGGGCGATACGCCGGGTACGACTAAATTCTTTTGCCATAGTATTCTTCCCCAAAATCAACAAGGGCGGCCTCAGCCGCCCTTTTCGATGTTGTCGTTACAGGGTACGGGCAACCTCGACGGTTTCGAACACCTCAATCTGGTCGCCTACGCGAACATCATTGTAGTTCTTCACGCCGATACCACATTCCATGCCATTGCGAACTTCGCTAACGTCATCTTTAAAGCGACGCAGAGACTCAAGCTCACCTTCATAGATAACCACGTTCTCACGCAGAACCCGGATAGGTGCGCTGCGCTTAACGATACCTTCGGTCACCATACAGCCGGCGATTGCACCCAGTTTAGGCGACTTGAACACATCTCGCACTTCAGCCAGACCAATGATCTCCTGCTTGAATTCAGGAGAAAGCATACCGCTCATGGCCGACTTGACTTCGTCGATGAGGTCGTAGATCACGCTGTAGTAACGCAGATCCACACTCTCACTTTCGATGGTCTTACGAGCCTGAGCGTCAGCACGGACGTTGAAGCCCACCATGATGGCGTTGGACGCTGCGGCCAGAGTCGCATCTGTCTCGGTCAGTGCACCCACGCCACTGGCGATGATGTTCACTTTCACTTCTTCGGTAGACAGACGAGTCAGCGAGTCGACGATGGCTTCCAAAGAACCCTGTACGTCAGACTTGAGCACGATATTCAGCTCTTTCACTTCGCCTTCGGTCATGTTGGCAAACATGTTTTCCAGCTTGGACTTCTGCTGACGCGCCAGCTTGATGTCGCGGAACTTACCCTGACGATACAGGGCAACTTCACGGGCCTTACGTTCGTCGCGAACAACTGTCGCTTCGTCACCGGCAGAAGGCACCCCGGACAGACCCAGGATTTCAACCGGAATCGACGGACCGGCTTCAGTGATGTTCTTGCCGTTTTCATCTTTCATGGCACGGATCTTACCGTACTCCAGACCACACAGAACGATATCGCCCTGACGCAGAGTACCTTCCTGAACCAGGATGGTAGCAACAGGACCGCGGCCCTTGTCCAGCTGAGACTCAACAACCACACCGGCGGCCATGCCGTCACGTACAGCCTTGAGTTCGAGGATTTCAGCTTGCAGCAAGATACCTTCCAGCAGCTCGTCCACGCCCATACCTGTCTTGGCAGAGACAAACACGAACATGTTGTCGCCGCCCCAATCTTCCGACATCACGCCGTGCTGGGACAGTTCACTCTTGACGCGATCGACATCGGCTTCAGGCTTATCCATCTTGTTCACTGCCACGATCAGCGGTACACCGCCGGCCTTGGCATGCTGGATAGCTTCAATAGTCTGAGGCATTACGCCATCATCGGCAGCCACCACCAGAATCACGATATCTGTGGCCTTGGCACCACGGGCACGCATAGCGGTAAACGCGGCGTGGCCAGGAGTATCCAGGAAGGTGATCATGCCGTTATCAGTTTCTACATGGTAGGCACCGATATGCTGGGTAATACCACCGGCCTCACCGGCCGCGACTTTAGTGCGACGGATATAGTCAAGCAGCGAAGTCTTACCGTGGTCAACGTGACCCATGATGGTCACAACCGGCGCACGAGGCTCCAGTTTGACATCTTCACCGTCACGGTCAGCCAGAACCTGATGTTCCAGCTCGTTTTCACGGATAAGCACAACCTTGTGACCCATCTCCTCGGCAACCAGTTGGGCAGTTTCCTGATCCAGTACCTGGTTAATGGTCACCATAGAGCCCATCTTCATCATGGTCTTGATGATTTCAGTGGCTTTGATGGCCATCTTCTGCGCCAGTTCGGCCACAGTAATGGTTTCACCTATGCGTACATCGCGGTTTACCGCAGCAACCGGCTTATTGAAGCCATGGCTCATGGCTTGAGGCGCACGATTGCGGATGTTGCGCTCACGACCGTCACGGGAGTCCTTGGTACGTTTCTTACCGGCACTCTTGTGACGTGAACGACGACCACGCTTCTCTTCATCCATATCACTGGTATCTTCGGCGGCGCGGGCCACTTTGGAGGTGGTGATATGGTGATCGCTGCGCTTCTCGGCTTCAAGACGCTGGCGCTCTTCTTCGGCCCAGCGTTTTTCATTCTCTTCAGCCAGGCGACGGGCTTCGGCTGCCGCACGGGCGGCTTCTTCATCGGCCTTGCGCTTAACTGCTTCAGCCTGAGCCGCTTTCAGACGCTCGGCCTCAACACGGGCAGCTTCCTGCTCAGCGCTGGTCTTGGGATCGGCCTTAACCTCTTCTTTGGCTTTACCGGCATCCTGAGCCACTTTAGCCTTGGCCTTGGCTTCAGCTTCCGCCTTGGCTTTCGCTTCGGCTTCTGCCTTAGCCTTGGCTTCAGCTTCTGCCTTGGCTTTCGCTTCGGCTTCTGCCTGAGCTTTGGCTTCGGCTTCGGCGCGAGCCTGTTCTTCCGCCTGACGGGCCAATTCGGCCGGGTCACGCTTCACAAAGGTGCGTTTCTTGCGTACTTCGACTTTGACGTCTTTGGACTGGCCGCCGCTGCCGGCAACACTCAGAGTCGATACGGTTTTACGCTGTAATGTCATCTTGGTGGGCGCACTGTCCGCACCATGTTGTTTTTTCAGGTAGTCCAGCAGTTGCTGTTTCTCGGCCTCAGTGACACTGTCATCCTTGCCTTTCTTGATACCGGCCTTGGAAAACTGCTCGATCAATCGGTCTACGCTTTTTCCCACTTCAGTGGACAGTTTCTCTACTGTTGTCTCTGCCATCAGTTAAATCCCCCTGTTGATCGACTATGCTTCTTCGCCAAACCAACAGATGTTGCGGGCTGCCATGATGAGCTCACCTGCTTTTTCTTCTGTCAATTCTTCAATTTCGATCAAATCGTCAATGCCTTGCTCGGCTAAATCTTCCAGAGTTATCACACCCATACTTGCCAGAACGTACGCCAGGTGGCGCTCCATTCCAGGCATGGACAACAACTCTTCGCTAGGTTCGGCACCATCCAGTGCTTCTTCGGATGCCAGTGCACGGGTAGACAAGGCAGCCTTGGCGCGCTCACGCAATGCAGCAACTATGTCCTCATCAAATCCTTCGATGGCCAACAGCTCGGAAACAGGAACATAAGCCACCTCTTCCAGAGAGGTGAATCCTTCGTCGGCCAGCACCTGGGCGAAATCTTCGTCCACATCCAACGCACCCACGAACAGCTCCATCACTTTGGCGCTTTCGGCCTGATGTTTCTTGTTCATGTCTTCCACTGTCATCACGTTCAGTACCCAGCCTGTCAGCTGTGTCGCCAAACGAACGTTTTGACCATTGCGGCCGATAGCTTGTGCCAGACTATCAGCTTCGACGGCGATATCCATTGAGTGGTTATCTTCGTCAACAATAATTGAGGCCACATCGGCCGGTGCCATGGCGTTGATAACAAATTGTGCCGGGTTATCGTCCCACAGCACTATATCAACACGCTCGCCACCGAGTTCATTGGATACAGCCTGCACCCGGGCACCGCGCATACCGACGCAAGCCCCGATAGGGTCGATACGACGATCGTTTGATTTCACGGCGATCTTGGCCCGTGAACCTGGGTCACGGGCGGCGCCCATCACTTCGATCATCTCATCGGCAATTTCCGGTACTTCAACACGGAACAGTTCGATCAACATCTCTGGCTTGGTGCGGGTCAGAAACAACTGAGCACCACGTGCCTCAGGACGCACAGCATACAGCAGGGAGCGTACCCGGTCACCAGGACGGAAAGTCTCACGGGAGATCAGGTCTTCTTTGAACAGCACGCCATCGGCGTTATTGCCGAGATCAACTACTACGCTGTCGCGGTTGCTCTTTTTGACCACACCGGTAACCAACTCACCTTCTTTGTCGATAAACTGCTCGACGATTTGGGCGCGCTCGGCCTCACGAACTTTCTGTACTATTACCTGCTTGGCGGTTTGAGTAGTAATACGGTCAAATTGTACCGAATCGATTTCATCTTCAATGAACTCACCAGGCTGGATCTCAGGGTTCTCATAACGAGCCGCTTCCAGAGTGATTTCACGGTAAGGGTTTTCCAACGCTTCACCGTTATCATCAACCACCAACCAGCGACGGAAAGTCTCGTAATCGCCGGTTTTGCGATCTATGGCAACACGAACATCGATATCGCCTTCATACTTTTTCTTGGTTGCGGTAGCCAGCGCAATTTCGAGCGCCTCGAAAATCTTTTCGCGCGGTACAGCCTTTTCGTTGGAAACCGCTTCAGCGACCAGCAAAATATCTTTATTCATCGTCTTGCCTCGTTCACCTTGAAACCATCAAAACTTAGCGATCAGGTTGCCTTTACGGATGTTATCCAAGGCAATAATCAAGTCTTTTCCATCCACTGTCAGGGTGAGCATCTGCCCTTCCACCTTAGTGATGGTACCTTTTAAGTTACGACTACCCGCCACCGGCATAGTCAGTTGAATCTTTGCTTCCTCTCCAAGGTACATACCATATTGCTCAGAGGTGAACAGCGGCCTATCGAGACCGGGAGAGGAGACTTCCAGTGTGTATTCGGAAGTGATTGGGTCCTCGACATCCAGAATGGCGCTCGCCTGACGACTGGCATTGGCACAATCTTCAATATTAATGCCGTTCTCACCGTCAATAAAGAGCCGCAAGATTGAATGCTTGCCGGCCTTAACAAATTCAATACCCCAGAGCTGGTAGCCGAGGCCTTCCACTGCCGGAGTAAGCATTTCTGTGAGTCTGGATTCTAATGTTGCCAAGGTAACCCCCGAAAAACAAAAAAGGGCTATTAATAGCCCCAGTATTGAGCTGCCGTAAAAGGCAGCAAATTTAAAAGTCCCAGATAACAAAAAACCCCGTAATCACGAGGTCATTATGTTCAAGAACCTGTAAACAGGATGAATTATCTATCAGCTTAATTCATCACTGGGAGCTGGTTGCGGGGGCCGGATTTGAACCGACGACCTTCGGGTTATGAGCCCGACGAGCTACCAAGCTGCTCCACCCCGCGTCAACTGCTGCAAGTTTACTGATTTCAGCTTTTACTTGCAATAACTGAGAAAAATTTCATATCGATTAACTCAGTTAAAGATTGGTGCCGAGAGCGGGACTTGAACCCGCACGACCGTTAGGTCACAGCCACCTCAAGGCTGCGCGTCTACCAATTTCACCACCTCGGCATATTCGGTATTAGTCTGGAATTTTAGTCTCAGACTGTTGGGTCTGTTCTACTTCAGGCCCCAATATGTTGGTATCCTGCTTCACGTGGTGTGCACTCATATTGCCAATAACCAGGCTTAGAGTGAAAAACGCGATAGCGAGAATCGCCGTTGTCCGAGTCAGAAAGTTACCTGAACCTGCTGAACCGAACAGGGTTCCTGAAGCACCGGCACCAAAAGATGCGCCCATGTCAGCCCCTTTCCCTTGCTGGATAAGAATGAGTCCAACCAGACCCAAAGCTACCAACAAGTAAATAACCATCAGTACTTCTTTCATATTAAGCGCTCATTGCTATTGAACATAAACTCAAGAATTCGGTAGAGTTTAAGCTAGCACCGCCTATCAGTCCACCATCCACATCAGGTTGGGCGAATAAATCTGCAGCATTACTCGGTGTGACGCTGCCGCCGTACAAGATCCTGATATTTTCCCCAATATAAGGGGACACTTCAGAGAGGCGATTGCGTATAAACGCGTGAACTTCTTGTGCCTGCTCCGGTGTTGCGCTCTTACCTGTCCCTACAGCCCAAAGGGGCTCATAGGCGATGATCGCATTATCAAAAGCCATGGTACCGTTCTTTTCGATCACCACATCAAGCTCCTCGGCAAGCACCTCGAAGGTACGTCTTGCCTCACGAGCCGGGCCAGATTCACCAACACAAAGTATCGGAGTCAGACCGTGCTTTTGAGCAGCAGCAAATTTCTCTGCCACTATGTTACTCGTCTCACCGTACATACGGCGGCGTTCCGAGTGACCAATTATCACATAACGACAACCGGCATCTTTCAGCATCCGCCCTGAGGTTTCACCAGTGTAAGCACCAAAATCGTGCTGACTCAGGTTTTGAGCCCCCATTCTAACCAGAGAACCATTCAGGGTTTCTTTGTTAGCTTCGAGCAGTTGCCTTACGCTTTCCAGGTAAATCGCTGGTGGGCATAAAACCACTTCAACAGAATCATTATGTAGCTTGCTGGCAAACTTCTTGAACAGCTCTTGTGCTAACTGCGCACTGCCATTCATTTTCCAGTTACCTGCTACCATTGGACGTCTGAGTGCCATCACCATCTCCTCTGAAAGCGGCGTGAATAATAGCGAACCACTTATTAACTTACAATACCTGATTACGGAATTTTTGCGATTTACTGTGTGTTCGGCTACTTTTTATGCTCACACTCAGTAAATCGCTCACAATTCCAGCTTAAGTTATTAATTTTACTTTAATTAAGCTAAAGAATGCCAGTTTAAACCGCTTGTTTGACTGCAGCGGCTATGGTTTCGGCATGGGCGCGCACCAAGGCTTCATCATCCCCTTCCACCATTACCCGAATCAAAGGTTCGGTTCCGGATTTACGCAGCAGTACCCGGCCACGCTCGCCAAGTTGCGACTCAACCTGAGTCTGGGCATCTTGTACCAGTTGCGACGCCAGCGGATCTGAGTTGCCTTCAAAGCGAACATTAATAAGGACCTGGGGCAACATCTGCATCGACTCGGTCAATTCTTCCAGTGAGGCGTTGTGACGACGCATGGCCGCCAGCACAAGAATACCTGCAACTATACCATCTCCAGTCGTGCCATGGTCCAGATTGAGGATATGACCTGAGTTTTCCCCCCCTATGCGCCAATCTTTCTCTTTCAGCAGTTCCATTACATAGCGGTCACCGACCTTGGAACGGGCAAAAGGGATATTGAGCTGTTTGAGCGCCAATTCGAGCCCGAGATTGGACATCAGAGTACCGACAACCCCGCCTTTGAGGATGCCGCGCTTTTGCGCGTCGCAGGCAAGAATATAGAGGATCTGGTCGCCGTCTATAATGTCACCTTGTCGATTGACCATCATGATACGGTCGCCATCACCGTCGAGGGCGATACCCAGATCGGCGCCTTCGCTGACCACGGTTTCACAAATCTTGGTCATGGAGGTCGCACCTACTTGATCATTGATATTGATGCCATTGGGCTTATCCCCTATGGTCACTACCTCGGCGCCCAGTTCACGGAACACATTGGGGGCAATGTGATAGGTTGCGCCGTGAGCACAGTCCACCACTATCTTGAGTCCGGCAAGGGTTTGATCCGCCGGGAAGTTACCTTTGCAATATTCGATATAACGACCGGCGGCATCATCGATACGGGAGACCTTCCCCAGTAGATGCGACTCGACACAAACCAGAGGCTTTTCCAGCTCGGCTTCAATCTCAAGTTCCAACTCGTCATCCAGCTTGCTGCCATCTGTGGAAAAAAACTTGATACCGTTATCATAGTAAGGATTGTGAGATGCACTGATAACCACTCCGGCCTCGGCGCGGAAAGTTCGGGTCAGGTAGGCGACTGCAGGCGTAGGCATAGGGCCCATCAACATCACATTGAGTCCGGCGGCAGACAGGCCGGCTTCCAACGCCGACTCAAACAGATAACCAGAGATCCGGGTATCCTTGCCTATGATCACTTTACGAGTGCCACTGCGGGACAAGACTCTACCGGCAGCCCAGCCAAGCTTAAGAGCCAACTCCGGGGTCATCTTGCCCGCTCCGACTTTGCCGCGGATCCCATCCGTACCAAAAAACTTTCTCACGTTCACTCCTACTGAGAACCATCTTCAAATGGCTATTCTATATACTGTAAACCTAATGTTGGCTGACCTATTGGCTTGAAATGCTTTTATCCCAAATACATTTCCTATCCAAAGCGTTTGCTGGCAGCCATAACCTTGAGTACATCGCAAGTCTCTGCGACATCATGTACCCGAATAATATGTGCGCCCCGCTGAGCAGCCAGCATGGCGCCAGCCAGGCTGCCTGCCAATCTATTATCTACGCTGCGCTCAAGCAGATTTCCTATCATACTCTTTCGCGACAGTCCGATAAGTAAAGGCAGATCAAATTTTGCCAGCTCTTGTAAATGAGCCAGCAGATGATAATTGTGTTCCAGCGTCTTGCCAAATCCAAAACCCGGATCCAGCAATATTGCCTCTCTGGCGATCCCCGCTTCAATACAGGCCTCGATACGCTTGGCAAAGAAGTCATTCACCTCGGCGAGCAGATCCTCATAGTGAGGCTCATTCTGCATGGTTCTGGGCTGCCCTTGCATATGCATCAGGCACACAGGCACCTGCAGCTCAGCAGCGGCTTGCAGGGCTCCCGGCTCCTGCAAGGCCCGTACATCATTGATAAGGTGAGCGCCGGCATTGATACCGGCACTCATCACTTCGGCTTTACTGGTATCCAAAGAGATCCAAATTTGGGGATGCTTGGCAGCAATATACTCCACCAGGGGGACAACCCGGGCAAGCTCCTCATCGACACTGACATCGGCAGCACCGGGCCGGGTGGACTCACCGCCGATATCGATAAACACGGCGCCATCGGCCACCATCTGGTCGGCGTGCTGGCAGGCCAGTTCAAAGGAAGAAAAACGCCCGCCATCGGAAAACGAATCCGGGGTTACGTTGAGGATCCCCATCACCTTGGGCTCATCGAGTAGTAGTTGCTGAGCACCGGACTTCAATTCAAACACTCATTACTCCCTTACGCGTCAAGCGCGAGAACATCTTTCTTGGATTTAGTATTGTGCCTTGCGGCAGAAACAAGAAAACCCCTTGCGGGGTTTTCTTTAACCTCAGAATGGGCCTATTTCAGCGGGCTCTCGCCGGGTTTGCCCAAATCTGCAGCAGTATCACTCGGCTCATGCTCTTCAACTTCAGTCTCTTCAGGCTTAGCAGCTTTATTGCCGTTATTACCGTTGGAAGAACCGTTGTCATCCATATGCCAATCGACCGGAGGACGCACTTCGCGGCGCTCCATCAGGTCCTCTATCTGGCGCGAGTCTATGGTCTCATACTTCATCAGCGCATCTTTCATCGCGTGCAGTACGTCCATATTCTCATCCAGCAGTTGTTTGGCACGCTGGTAGTTGCGGTCAATGATGGCCTTGATTTCAGAGTCTATGATGGCCGCTGTCTCATCAGACATATGCTTGGACTTGGCCATGGAGCGGCCCAGGAATACCTCACCCTCTTCCTCTGCATACAGCAGTGGACCGAGTCGCTCGGAGAAGCCCCATTGGGTCACCATGTTACGGGCAATGGCCGTGGCATATTTAATGTCCTGAGATGCACCGGTAGAGACTTTTTCAGTGCCAAAGATAATCTCTTCGGCCAGTCGACCACCGTAGGCCACGGAGATCTTACTCTCCAGCTTCTGGCGGCTCTCACTGATGGCATCGGCTTCCGGCAGGAAGAAGGTCACACCCAAGGCGCGGCCTCGAGGGATAATGGTTACCTTATGCACAGGGTCGTGCTCAGGTACAAGATAGCCCACAATCGCGTGACCGGCTTCGTGGTAAGCCGTCATCTCTTTCTCGGACTCAGACATCACCATAGAGCGGCGCTCGGCGCCCATCATGATCTTGTCTTTGGCACTCTCAAACTCTTCCATGGTCACTACACGGCGATTACCGCGAGCAGCAAACAGTGCCGCCTCGTTAACCAGGTTGGCAAGATCCGCACCAGAGAACCCAGGCGTACCGCGGGCAATTACACTGGCTTTAACATCGTCACCCAAAGGCACTTTACGCATGTGCACTTTAAGAATTTGCTCACGGCCGCGAACATCCGGCAGCCCTACTACAACCTGGCGGTCGAAACGGCCGGGACGCAGCAACGCGGCATCCAATACGTCTGGACGGTTGGTTGCGGCGATAACGATAATACCTTCATTACCTTCAAAGCCGTCCATTTCCACCAGCATCTGGTTCAATGTTTGCTCACGCTCATCGTGACCACCACCGAGTCCCGCACCACGCTGACGGCCAACGGCGTCGATTTCATCGATAAAGATGATACATGGCGCCGACTTTTTGGCCTGCTCGAACATGTCACGTACCCGAGAGGCACCGACACCGACAAACATTTCCACAAAGTCAGAACCTGAGATGGTAAAGAAAGGCACCTTGGCTTCACCGGCAATCGCCTTGGCGAGCAAGGTTTTACCTGTACCTGGAGGGCCTACCATCAAGACACCGGTAGGAATACGGCCACCGAGTTTCTGGAATTTGCTGGGATCACGCAGATAATCCACCATCTCCTTCACTTCTTCCTTGGCCTCATCACAACCGGCCACATCGGCAAAGGTGGTCTTAATCTGATCTTCGCTCATCAGCTTGGCTTTACTCTTGCCAAAGGACATGGCGCCTTTACCGCCACCGCCCTGCATCTGTCGCATAAAGAAGATCCACACCCCGATAAGCAGCAGCATGGGGAACCAGGAGATAAAGATCTGTGTCAGGAATCCTGACTCTTCGGCTTCCTGCCCTTTCATACGGATGCCTTTACGATCCAGGTCATTGATCAGATCCTGGTCATACAAGGGCATAATGGTGGTGAACTTTTCACCGGACTTTTTAACGCCTTCTATCGTACGTTGGTCGCTTTTCACTTCCACGTTACTGACTTGGCCGCTACGAACATCGTCCAGGAAAGTCGAATAATCCATCTTCTGCGCTGACGAAGAAGAGGGGGAGTAACCCTGGAACACGGACATCAGCACCACGGCGATGACCACCCAGAGAATCAAATTTTTTGCCATGTCACTCAATTACTGAACCTCACAAAGTCTTGAGATTTACTTCAATCAGGGTACTACAACTTGTACCCTGTCGCTACCAGATAGACCTCGCGAGAACGTGGCCTGGAGGAATCCGGTTTACGGGTTTTTACAGTCTTGAACGCTTGTCTGACTGCTTTCATATACTCGTCAAAGCCCTCCCCCTGAAAGACTTTAACAGCAAAACTGCCATTGGCTGCCAACACCTGATGACACATATCCAGCGCCAACTCCACTAAATACATGGCTCTGGGCTGATCCACACCATCTGAACCACTCATATTGGGCGCCATATCCGAGAGCACCAAGTCAACCTTATCTTCCCCTACACGAGTCAGCAAGGCCTCAAGGACTTTTTCCTCACGGAAGTCTCCCTGAAGGAAATCGACGCCAACGATTGGGTCCATCGGTAAAATATCACAGGCAACCACTTTACCTTTTTCACCGACCAACTTGGCTGCTACCTGAGACCAACCTCCGGGAGCGGCCCCCAGGTCAACCACTGTCATCCCGGGTTTAATCAGCTGATCTTTTTGTTGCAGCTCCTCTAACTTGAACGCGGCCCGCGAACGCAGCCCCCGTTTTTGTGCCAATTTGACATAGTGATCATCAAAGTGTTCCTGCATCCAACGGGTGGAACTGGCCGTACGTTTCTTACCTGACATTCAAAATCCGCAACAAATGAGAGTTACACAAGGGCTATATGAGGGTAGAATAGCGGCTTTTCAACAGTAACTCAGCAAA
The DNA here is from genome assembly GCF_000813075.1 of Shewanella sp. ECSMB14102. NCBI lineage: Bacteria > Pseudomonadati > Pseudomonadota > Gammaproteobacteria > Alteromonadales > Shewanellaceae > Shewanella > Shewanella sp. ECSMB14102. The sequence continues at coordinate 47,781 of NZ_JWGX01000011.1, read as the reverse complement.
AGTTGGTAGAAATGAACTTAACAACCAAACAGAAACAGCATCTAAAGGGCCTGGCACACAGCCTCAAGCCAGTAGTGCTGCTTGGTGCCAATGGCCTGACTGAAGGGGTACTGGCTGAAATTGATAATGCGCTCTCTCATCATGAGCTGATTAAAGTTAAAGTCGCCTCTGAAGACAGAGAACTGAAAGCCGCTATCGTTGATGCCATTGTCCGTGAAACCCAGGCAACCAAGGTGCAGCTGATAGGCCATGTATTGGTGCTCTTCCGCCAATCCGAAGAGATGAAAATCGCTCTGCCCAAGGCCAGATAAGCCCATTCCCCTCAAAAAAGCCACCTAATTAAGGTGGCTTTTTTGTTGCCAGTATCCCATCGGCGCGCACATTGTGGCGCCGGTGGATTAAATCAGTATTAATTGACGGGTTTCAATCAAGGGGTCTGGGTCACAGGCGTCACCCGATAATGTTCACTGGACAGTCCCAACCATTCCGGCAATGAAGTACCAACTGATATCGATGAGAAGGTACCGGTCAACACCCCGATAAACATAGCGATGGAAAATCCTTCCAAGGGACCTCCGCCCATGATCCACAGCGCTGAAATGGTCATCAGGGTAGTACCGGATGTCACCATGGTTCGGGCAAAAGTGGCAGCAATCGCCTGGTTATTGATGTCTTTTACCGCCAGCTTGGGTTTGGCAGCCAGCAATTCGCGGATCCTGTCGGCAATAATGATGGAATCGTTGAGCGAATATCCCAAAATGGCCAACACAGCCGCCAGCACCGTCAGGTTGAACTCCATCTGAGTGGCGGCAAAAAAAGCCAGCACAAAGATAACATCATGTACCAGAGCAAATACCGCGCCGGCTGCCAGACGCCACTCAAAGCGGTAAGAGAGATAGCCCAGAATACACAGCATAGCCACCAGCAAAGCCAAACCGCCCTGCTCGGCCAACTCCTGGCCGACCTGAGGCCCGACTATGCTGGTATTGAGCACTTCAACATGAGTGTTCATACCCGCCAGTACCTCCGGCAGTTCGGGCATACTCTGCCCGGCACTTGGCGCGGCATAACGCAGCACCCAGCGTCCCGGCTCACCGGCAGCAATCAGGCTGACTTCCTGGCCATAGGCCTGCTGCAACACAGGTTGCAGCGATTTGGCGCCGATTGAGCTGTCGATACGGATTTCACTGACCACGCCGCCGGTAAAATCCAGCCCCCAGTTGAGCCCCTTGACGGCAATCACACTGATGGACACTATCATCAAAATCACGGAAACCGCGCTGCTGAAATAACGCCACTTGGTTGCATTTTTCATATTAATCATAATATTAAACCCTCACTTCGCGGCTGAAGTTCTTGCCATAAACCAGATTGATAATCGCCCTTGAGGCAAAAATCCCGCTGAACATACTGGTCAACAACCCCAGCCCCAGCGTCAGCGCAAACCCCTGAATAGGACCATTACCTATGGCATAGAGCACTACGGCGGTGATCATAGTGGTGAAGTTGGCATCGAAAATGGTGGAGAAGGCGCTGTCAAAGCCCTTGTCAATGGCGTGCGCCAATGCTCGCCCTTCACGAAGCTTGTCGCGGATCCGCTCGAAAATCAGCACATTGGTATCCACCGCCATCCCCACTGTCAGCACCAAACCGGCAATCCCGGGGAGAGTCAGTACCGCGCCGGGGATCAAGGCCAGCAAGCCAAACAGCAACACCATGTTAGCCAGTAGTGCCAGGTTGGCGACCCAGCCCAGCCTACGATACCAAAGCGCCATAAACACCAGGGTGATCCCCAGACCGAGCGCCAGGGCGGCAAAGCCGTTGTGAATATTCTCTGCCCCCAGCGTCGGGCCTATGGTGCGCTCTTCAACTATGGTGACAGGTGCAGTCATAGAACCGGCCCGCAGCAAAAGAGCCAATTGCTGCGCATCCTGATAACTACCGGCGCCGGTTATTCGAAAGCGCTCCGGCAGCACAGACTGGATGGTGGCGACACTGATAATTTCATTGCTTTGCACCGCCTTGCCATCGGCATCGCGACTGTACTCACTGTATGCCGTGGCCATAGGTTTACCGATATGGCCTCGGGAGAAGTCGGTCATACGGCGGCCGCCTTCACTGTCCAGGGTAATATTCACCTCTGCAGCGCCCATTTCTCCTATTCCGGCACGGGCATCGACAATATGCTCGCCGGTCAGCACAGGTTTACGTGCCACGGGCACAGGATTGCCGGACTTGTCTTTAATCAAGATGGCGCCGGTGGCACTATCCTTAACCTCATAGAAGGCCAGAGTCGCGGTCGCCCCTATCACGCTCTTGGCGGCCGCCGGGTCTTGAACACCGGGCAGCTCGATACGGATGCGGCTCTCGCCCTGACGCTGCACCAAGGCTTCGGTGATCCCCAGTTCCTCAATTCGGGTACGCATGATCTGCAGATTTTGCTGCACCGTCAGATTACGCAGGTTGATTTTCTCGGCCTCCGTCAGCACCAGCTTGAGTTGACTGTTATCGCTGCTCACCTGCCAAAGTGGGTATTGCTTGGCCATAAATTGCCGCACCTCGGCGCGAGCCGCCTCAGGCATAATCACAGTCAGTTGCTCTTCAGCGCCCTGACGCACACTTAAGCCACGGATCCCCTTTTCTCTGGCAAAGGCGCGCAGGGCGTCGGCCAATGAACTGCCTTGAGTCTGATACACAGGAGCAATATCCACATCCAACAGAAACTGCACCCCACCACGAAGATCCAGTCCCAGTTTAATGGGTTCAAATCCCATGCCGAGCAGCCACTCGGGCGCCGCCGGGCTCAAGGCCAAAGTGAGCTCAGCCGGATCTTGGGCATGATTGGCCAGCAATGACTTGGCCAGTGTCTGTTGGCCTTCGTCATTGAGAATAACCAGGGTTTGCTGATCTTTGCTGTCCAGGCGCTTGACGAGAATATCGGCCTTGGCCAGTTCAGAAACTATCTGGGTCGGAGATAAGGCTATTCCAGCCTTGGGAGAAATTTGCACCGCGGCATCTTCACCATACCAGGTTGGCAAGGCGCTCAGCGCCATCACCACCAGAGTGACTACCAACACCAGATATTTCCAGGCGCTGTAGTGATTAAGCAATTTTTTAGGCTGGCGCCCACGGCCATTACTCTTTAATAATGAGTCAGTTATCATATTTATGCTCTCTTTTCGACTCGTGGCTTAAGCCACATATCACAGTCGCAGTCATCCAATGAAGGAGTGACTGACAACAGATGAAGTGAAACCCGGACAGAAAAGCCCGGAAGAGAGCGTCAGGCGGCCTGCTGACTGAAGCGATAGCGGAGGTTGGCGTCTTTCCAGCCCCCAAGGCGCAAACCAGCCCCGGGGTGCGTTAAGGTCCAATTCTGCTCGATAGGCAACTGCTCGGCAAAACCTATGCTGAGCACTGGCGCCGGTGGCATAGCGATTTCAAACGCCAATTCATAGGGCGGCTCGGGCACATCCTGCTGAGCGGCCATACTGAGACAGCGCAGACGAGCACCAGGGGCAGAATAGAGTTGGTCGCCCTGCTCGGAGCGCAGCAACTTGGATAAGTCAGACAGGGAAACCTTGCCATCCACCTCAGCTCTGCCACTAGCATCATGCTTGCCAAACTTGTGCTGCCGGGCCTCTTGGACTTGAGACTCCTGACCAACTGAGGTAGATGAAGCTATGGACAACGGCTCTTTGTCAGCATCTTGCTGACTGAGCTCGGGCAAAGCCTGTTCAAACGCCTTCCAGGTTGCATCTGAGGCAATCCCGGAATACACATTTCCCAGCAGACCTATGGCGATCAGCAGGGTAAAGAGGCGCATGATTTTCAGCAACAAGGTGTCCATTGATAATGGTTATTTGGGCGGATGCTAGCCTTTCAAGCCCTGGCGGGCAAATTAAACTTTGTCCATCTTGCACAAAAAAGCCGCCCGGAGGCGGCTTGATAACGCAATCAGATATATTCGACGGCAACAACTTCATATTCTGCCAGGCCACCGGGAGTTTGAATATTGACTTCATCCCCCAGATTTTTACCGATAAGGCCACGGGCAATTGGGGAGTTCACCGAGATCAGGTTCTCTTTGATATTCGCCTCATCGTCACCGACAATGCGGTAAGTCACTTCGGCATCTGTGTCCAGGTTCAGTATGGTCACGGTAGAACCAAAGATGATCCGGCCATTGTTGGGCATCTTGGTCACATCAATGATCTGGGCGTTGGACAGTTTGCCTTCGATATCGCGGATACGGGCTTCGCAAATGCCTTGCTCTTCACGGGCGGCATGGTATTCGGCGTTTTCTTTCAAATCCCCCAGTTCACGCGCCGCGGCAATTGCCTCGGTGATCTTGGGACGGCGATCAAACTTGAGTATATCCAGTTCTTTGCGCAACTGTTCTGCCCCAACCAGGGTCATGGGAACCTTGTTCATAATCTCTTTCGTCTCCTGTCAAACAAAAGCAGCCTCCGTCAGCCAAGGGCCAACAGAGACTCATTTTTCGGGTGAATGGGCGCCATTTTGTCTGCGGCGCCAGGGATGCATAGCGGAATACCGGGGAACACACCGGCCAAAACTCAATTCATCTTGGCTACAAGCTTACCTAAGGCATGGCAGGCTTGCCAGTGATGGCGACAAAAATCTCTGTTTCTGTGGCACCGACGATAATAAATTCATCTCAGTTAAGACTCGAAAGCACAGAGGGATAGCCCCAACCATTGTCTCCTACCTCGACCTGCTCACCGGTAAGGTACTGATACAAAGTCGGTGCCAGTGAGCCGTTATCCAGCGGCCCCAATCTCTGGCCGGGTTTGCTAGGCTCGCCCCAGAAACCTATGAAGGCATCTTTTTCCAGATAATGCTCGCCCGCATGACGCCCCGGCACCAGGGTGTTATAGCCAAATCCCTCTTTGGGGAAGAGGTTGATGGTGCCGGCCCTGTCTTCATCATAGAGGTGTGCCAGCTGCACCACGGCATCGGGTCTGGGACTCATGGCCGCCAGATTGCGCCACTGCTCGGCGCTGCAGCCCTTGGCACTCCCCAAGCACAATTCGAGCAGTTGTTGTTTGGCCGATAACTGAACATCAGACAGCGGCGGCAGATAAGGGTTGCTCTGAGCCAGTGCCAGCAGCTCAGGCGCGCCTTTATCATCAAGCGCCTGATAACGGATAGCGCCCGAGTCACGACTGATCATTTCATCTCGGCGCTGCCCGTTTCTATATCCCACCAAACGCACAGAGCAGCTATCAAGTGTGCAATCACTTTGACGCACCACCAGATAATCCAGCGATTCCTGCAACTCATCGGCAAGCAGGCTGACCATATCCAGCGCCTCGCTTTCTTTGACCTTAAAACGGGTCAACTCCTGATACAAGGGTTGCACCTGCCAACCTCGGTCCGAGTTAAAGAAGTCCAGCATATAGTTACCACCTGCGGTAGAGGCTATCACCAAGTCTACCCCATGCAGTGAAGGCGGGTTGAGGTTGTTGGTTATCTTGGGGCCTTCCCCTTCATCAGAGGAGATTTTGCTTATCTTGAGCTCGACCCCGCGTTGCTTGAGCGCATCTTGCAACACCAGTTCGGGGTTAAGGGTGTGATACACAGGTGCCAAACCATGATCGCCGGCCATGCCCCACAGCGTCTGCGGATAGATACCCGCGTCCCGATACACCTTGTCCAGACGACCGAGCCAGTAATCGAGCCGGTTAAGCTCACCGGTCGGCGCTATGATTTCGTCGCTGAACGGCCCCTTGAAATGGGCGAAATGATCCGGCCAGGGGTTATAAATAAGCAGATAGTCCGGCATCGCCTGTTCACTCAGCAAGGCCAGCTCATTGAGCTGTTCATTGAGCTTACCCCGCAAGCTCATGCGGGAAAACAGCCGCCAGGCCCCCATCTTGTCGTAGGCCTCGAGTTGCTTGCGAACCGCCGCCACGCTATGTTGCAAGTCCCTCTCGGCTTCGGCGCGCAGCGACAACTCATTGAGACAGCGCTGCTCACCAAAATCACGGATCGCTTCCCCCAGCCCCAGATTAACCAGGGCATCGAAACTGGTCTGGGCGTTCCAGTCATATTGGGCGTTGCAGTTTAAGGTCTTGAGATAATTCAGCCGGTCGAACATGGTACGCATGCCGCGGCTCTCCACCAGATTTTCGAGCTGCAGGGCGTCGTTGCCGAAAAAGTAATAGGCCCGGTCACGGGTGCGATCGACAAAGTGAAAATTGGGGATCCCTGTGCCGCCCTTACCGGACACAGCGGCGCCTGTCTTGATAATCGGCAGATTGCGCACACTGATGGTCGGCGTGGAAGAGATGCCTCCTGTGGCTATGCCATTCTCACTCCGGCGATAGAGTGACTTGAAAAACGGCAGATAGTACTGGTCGGTGGCGCCATTTTTCACCAGTTGACGCAAAAAGTCCTGCTTGGGAGTGTGCTGCGGCCGCCCCTTGGCTGACGCGGGCGTGAGTTGCGACAAAGCCGCGTCCCTGGCAAGTACTTCTTTGAGATAAGGGCCGGAATTGGGTGCAACCAACGCCTGCATCAGTCCCTGGCTCAAGCCATCTACCGTTATCTGCACCGCTCTTGGGCGTTGACTCCAACTTGCCAGAAAATCACTCAGCCCCTTGGGATCTTCCTTGAGACTGGCCTGCATCCAGGCCGAAAAGGCTTTTGCCCGCTGCGCCGGTAATGCATATTGGCGATAGGCCTTGAGCACATTGAGACGGACAAAGTCGATAAGAGTAACGGTTATCGCCTGCGCCTTGTTGTTTACCTTGGCGGCATTTTCCGCCTTGCCATCTTCAATAATCAGCTCGAGGGCGCTGCGCATATCCCCCTCAGGCAGACTGCCGACATACTTGCCAATCTCAGTGATGATCAGCGGCTGAATGTCGGCAATCAACGCCAGATCTTCAGGGCTATCGCCAAGATAGTTGTAATGCTCCGGCAGTATCTTGCCAAGGGCCCAGTCATCATTGTTGAACAGGCGATCATAGACAGTCACCAACATGGCAACCAACTGGCGATTGAGCGTCATGCCCTCGCGTCTGTCATTGGCTTCAGCGGTCGGTTCGGTGTTGTCTTTAACCTGCTCTTCCAGGCTGAACAGCGAATGCTGCCAGGGCGCGATTTGCTCCTTGCTGTATTGGCTCAGCAGATAATCCCGGAACTGATCCCGGTTCTCGGCGCGGCTGTATCTGTCGTAAAAAAGGTAGAGAAAATGCCCAAGGGGGATGCTGTAGAAAGGATCCGACAGCCGGGCTATGACCCTGGCCTTGGTCGGCGCATCGAGCGGCAGCGTTAAAATGTAGGCATCCAGGCTCATACCGGCAACAGAAAATATCGCCAGATCGCGCCCTGTGGTGACACTGAGCTCCAACCCTTTAAATAACTGCTTTTGCAGCAGTTCGCCGCCGTGATACAAGGGTGCCACCAAAGGCACGGTGTTGATATCGGCCCGCACGCCGTTGCTGCCGAGGCTCAAAGCCAAGCCAAGGCTTAAGGCCAGAGCCTGCGTGTTACGCCGCCGGTTGAACAACCCTTTGACTCGCCCCGCAACGCTTTCCCGGCCCTTGGGCTTCTTTGAGACAGACTCGAGTATCATCACTTCCTTTCCCTGAAACATCTTGATTGCAGCATCTTAAATGAAACGCCTTGATAGTGAGCGAGTTTAGCAAGAGCCGCCAAGATCCCAAAGCCAAGGGAAGGTGCGAATAAGTCCTCGCGGCGTTCTTTTTTGTAGAGAGTGGCTTGCACAGCAATTGGCGTTCAAGGCATCTGACTGAAGGCATGCCGGGGCCTGTCCGCACCTTCCCAAGAAGTTTGACCCAAATCATCCGGCCTATAAAAAAACAGGCCACCCATTAGGGTGGCCTGGTCACTTTCAGTCACTGACAGCGTTTACTTGTTGACTCTGGCGTGCAGTTCCTGCACCGAGGCAACATTGCTTCTGTCGTCGGCATCATGGGCCATACAGGTTGCAAAAGCCGCATTCATGGTGGTGGTGTAATTCACCTTGTGCTGCAGCGCGCCGCGGCGCAGCTGTCTGGAATCCTCGATGGCCTGACGACCCTCAGTGGTATTCACTATGTAGGTGTATTCACCGTTCTTGATCCGGTCAAGAATGTGTGGACGACCTTCATGCACCTTGTTCACCAGGCGAGGATTGATACCCGCTTCACCCAGCACCACAGCCGTACCGTGGGTGGCATCCAGCTCATAGCCGAGTTCAATCAGCTTGGCCGCCAGATCCGAAACCCGCTTCTTGTCGCTGTGACGAACAGACAACAGGGCGCGGCCTGACTTGGGTACATCCTTCACTGAGCCCAGTTGCGCCTTGGCGTAGGCTTCGGCGAAGGTATCACCCACACCCATCACCTCACCGGTAGAGCGCATTTCAGGGCCGAGCAGAGGGTCAACACCCGGGAACTTGTTGAACGGCAGAACCACTTCCTTCACTGAGTAGTAAGGCGGGATCACTTCCTGAGTATGTTGCTGTTCGGCCAGTGAAGTACCGGCCATTACCCGGGCGGCAATCTTGGCCAGAGGCACGCCTGTGGCCTTGGAGACGAAAGGCACTGTGCGGGCGGCGCGCGGGTTCACCTCAATCAGGTAAATCACGTCGCTCTTGACCGCAAACTGCACGTTCATCAGACCAACAACGCCCAGTTCCAGCGCCAGCTTGCGTACCTGCTCGCGCATCTCATCCTGAATCGCCTTGGAGAGAGTGTAAGGAGGCAGTGAACAACCTGAGTCACCTGAGTGAACACCGGCCTGTTCGATATGCTCCATGATGCCGCCGATAACCACGTCTTTACCATCGCAGATGGCGTCCACGTCTACTTCGGTGGCGTCATCCAGGAAGCGGTCCAGCAGTACCGGCGACTCGTTGGATACGCTCACGGCTTCGTTGAAGTAACGGCGCAGATCCTGCTCATCGTAGACGATTTCCATCGCCCGGCCACCCAATACATAGGAGGGACGAACCACCAGAGGGTAACCTATACGCTCGGCATCCAGTACCGCCTGCTCCAGATTGGTCACTGTGCTGTTTTCAGGCTGTTTCAGCCCCAAACGCTCAACCGCTTGTTGGAAGCGCTCACGGTCTTCGGCGCGGTCGATGGCATCCGGGCTGGTTCCTATGATGGGCACACCTGCGGCTTCCAGGGCGCGGGCCAGTTTCAGTGGCGTTTGGCCACCATACTGCACGATAACCCCTTTGGGCTGCTCAACCCGCACGATTTCCAGTACGTCTTCCAGGGTAACAGGTTCAAAGTAGAGTCTGTCAGAGGTGTCATAGTCAGTGGAAACGGTTTCAGGGTTACAGTTAACCATAATGGTTTCATAACCGTCTTCACGCATCGCCAGCGCCGCATGCACACAACAGTAGTCGAACTCGATACCCTGACCGATACGGTTGGGGCCGCCACCTATCACCATGATCTTGTCTTTATCGGACGGATTGGCCTCACACTCTTCCTCGTAGGTGGAGTACATGTAGGCGGTATCCGTGGCGAACTCGGCGGCGCAGGTATCTACCCGCTTGTAGACAGGGAAGAGTTCATACTTGTGACGCAGTTTGCGCACTTCACTTTCAGAAACCCCCAGCAGTGACGCCAGGCGCGCATCGGAGAAACCTTTACGCTTCAACTTGCGCAGGAACTCTTTGGAAAGACCGCTCCAGCCGCTTTCCTTGACCTTCTCTTCCTGCAGCACCAGATCTTCAATCTGCACCAGGAACCAAGGGTCTATGTTGGTGATGCGGCGGATACCTTCCATGGACATACCGGCGCGGAAAGCATCGGCGATATACCACGGACGCTCAGGGCCGACATCCTGCAACTCGTAACGTATCTTGGCCAGGGCTTCCGGCTCGTTGATATCCACGATAGGGTCAAAACCTGTCATCCCGGTTTCCAGGCCGCGCAGAGCTTTTTGCATCGACTCCTGGAAGGTACGGCCGATGGCCATCACTTCACCGACAGACTTCATCTGAGTGGTCAGGCGGTCGTTGGAGCCGGCAAACTTCTCGAAGTTGAAGCGAGGAATTTTGGTAACCACATAGTCGATAGAAGGCTCGAACGAAGCCGGAGTCAAACCGCCGGTAATGTCGTTCATCAGCTCATCCAGGGTAAAGCCCACCGCCAGCTTGGCCGCAACCTTGGCAATCGGGAAACCGGTCGCCTTGGAGGCCAGCGCAGATGAGCGCGATACCCGTGGGTTCATCTCGATGATCACCATGCGACCATCTTTGGGGTTAATACCAAACTGCACGTTGGAACCACCGGTTTCAACACCGATTTCCCGCAGCACCGCCATGGAGGCGTTACGCATCAGTTGATATTCTTTGTCGGTCAGGGTCTGGGCCGGTGCAACTGTGATGGAGTCACCTGTGTGTACACCCATGGGGTCAAAGTTTTCGATGGCACAGACTATGATGCAGTTATCGTTACGATCGCGCACCACTTCCATCTCGTACTCTTTCCAGCCAATCAGCGACTCGTCAATCAGCAGCTCATTGGTCGGCGACAAGTCCAGACCTCGGGTACAGATCTCTTCAAACTCTTCGACGTTGTAAGCGATACCGCCACCGCTGCCGCCCATAGTGAAAGAGGGGCGAATGATGCAGGGGAAGCCCACTTCATTCAGTACCTTGTGCGCTTCTTCCATGCTGTGGGCAATACCGGCACGAGGACACTCGAGACCGATACTCTTCATCGCCTTGTCGAAACGGGCACGGTCTTCGGCCTTATCGATGGCATCGGCAGTGGCACCGATCATCTCGACGTCAAACTCTTTCAATACGCCTTTGGCTTCCAGTTCCAGGGCGCAGTTCAGCGCCGTCTGACCGCCCATGGTTGGCAGAATCGCATCGGGGCGTTCTTTGGCGATAATGTTGCGCACCACTTCCCAGTGGATAGGCTCGATGTATGTGGCATCGGCCATTTCCGGGTCTGTCATAATGGTTGCAGGGTTGGAGTTCACCAGAATAACCCGGTAACCCTCTTCTCTCAGCGCCTTACAGGCCTGGGCTCCCGAATAGTCAAACTCACAGGCCTGACCGATAACGATTGGGCCGGCACCCAGGATAAGAATACTTTGAATATCAGTACGTTTTGGCATTTTCTTCTATCTTCTCCCGGCGATTACAGCTTGACTTGGTGACGGTATTGCTCAATCAGTTCGATAAAGTGATCGAACAGAGGCGCACAATCGTGCGGCCCCGGACTCGCTTCAGGGTGGCCCTGGAAGCTGAAAGCCGGCTTGTCTGTCAGGTGGATCCCTTGCAGTGAGCCATCAAACAGCGACTTGTGAGTCACCTTGATGTTGGCAGGCAGTGTGGCTTCATCGGCAGCAAAACCATGGTTCTGACTGGTGATCATCACAGTGCCTTTGTCAATATCGCTCACAGGGTGGTTGGCGCCGTGGTGACCAAACTTCATCTTCAGCGTCTTGGCACCGTTGGCCAGCGCCAGCAGTTGGTGGCCAAGGCAGATGCCGAATACCGGGATATCGGTTTCGAGAATTTGCTGAATCGCCTTGATGGCGTAATCACATGGCTCCGGGTCACCGGGGCCGTTGGAGAGGAATACCCCATCCGGTGCCATCGCCAGCACTTCACTGGCAGGCGTTTGTGCGGGAACCACAGTCACATCACAGCCTCTGTCTACCAGCATTCGCAGTATGTTCTGCTTCACGCCATAGTCATAAGCCACTACCTTGTACTTGAGTTCTGACTCGGGAGTATCGACCGGCAGGCCGCTCTCCAAACGCCAGGTTCCCTTGCGCCAGGTGTAAGGCTTGTCGGTCGTCACTTCCTTGGCCAAGTCCATGCCTTTCAGCCCAGGGAATGCCTTGGCGGCAGCCAGCGCCTTGTCTACGTCCTGCTCACCCACCAGAATGCAACCGGCCTGAGCGCCCTTCTCCCGCAGAATACGGGTCAGCTTACGGGTGTCGATATCGGCGATACCGACTACCTTGTTGGCTTTGAGGTAATCACTGAGGGATTGTTGGTTACGGAAGTTACTGGCGAGGAGGGGAAGATCACGAATAATAAGACCACAGGCATGAACTGCATCGGATTCTGTGTCTTCATTGTTAGTACCGGTATTACCGATATGTGGGTAGGTTAGAGTTACTATCTGGCGAGAATAAGATGGATCGGTGAGGATTTCTTGATATCCGGTCATCGAAGTGTTAAAAACGACTTCTCCGACTGCGATCCCATCGGCACCGATTGCTGTGCCGGAAAATACGCTTCCATCTTCGAGTACGAGTAAGGCAGACTTTGTCAACGCGACCTCCGAGAAAAGAGCCAAGCCACTGAAATGTAATGTTTTTATCTTTGTTTAAAGTACCAATTTCCGCTAAAATACGAAATTTTGACAAATTCCGCGCATCCTACACGATAAATATCGATCCGTCTATAGCTTGGCGGACGAATTCGAAAAAAAACCGCCAATCGGCGGTTTTTTAAATAATGTCACAGGGGGTTCAACCCCAATACCTGTTGCATGTCGTAGAGCCCGGCATCCTGTTCCTGCAACCAAAGTGCCGCACGCATGGCGCCGTTGGCAAAGGTCATTCGGCTGGAAGCCTTGTGAGTGATCTCTAAACGCTCGCCCATATCGGCAAACATGGCGGTATGCTCGCCCACCAAGTCACCCGCTCTGATAGTGGCAAAACCTATGGTGTCGCGCTCACGCTCGCCGGTGATCCCTTCGCGGCCATAGACGGCGACTTTTTCCAGATCCCGCCCCAGTGTGTTGGCAATCACTTCCCCCATCTTCAAGGCGGTACCTGAAGGAGCATCCTTCTTGTGTCTGTGATGGCCTTCGATGATCTCTATGTCGGTATAATCACCCATGACTTCCGCCGCCAGTTCCAGCAGCTTCCACATCAAGTTAACCCCAACCGACATATTGGGTGCCAATACCACAGGGATCTGCTCGGCAAAGGCCTCAATCTGCGCCTTTTGCGCCGAATTGAAACCTGTAGTGCCTATCACTATCGCCTTATGATGGCGGGCGCACCAATCCAGATTGCTGAGAGTGCCTTCCGGGCTGGTGAAATCCACCAGCACATCGAAGTCATCCGCAACTTGATCCAGGCTATCGCAGACCCGGACATGAAGACAACCGACCCCGGCCAACTCCCCGGCATCGACTCCCACCAGAGTCGAGCCAGCGCGCTCGATGGCCGCGCCCAGAATGATCCGGCTGAAATGCGCGGCCGCTTCTATCAAGGTACGCCCCATACGGCCGCTGCTTCCGGCAACCGCAACTCTGACATGTCCACTCATAACTTTCTCCACATACAGGCTAAAAAAATCGCCTGAGTCAGACTCAAGCGATTTTGGTATTACAGAATGTCCAGCAGTTCCACTTCAAAGACCAGAGTGGAATAAGGCGGGATAGCCGCCCCGGCACCGCGCTCGCCGTAGGCCAGGTGATGCGGTACATACAGCTTGTACTTGGCGCCAACCGGCATCAGTTGCAGCGCTTCGGTCCAACCGGCAATCACGCCGGAAACCGGGAATTCGGCAGGCTGACCACGGGTTACTGAACTGTCGAATACTTTACCGTCGATAAAGGTACCGTGATAGTGAGTACGAACGTTGGAATCATAGCTTGGCTTCTCGCCTGAGCCTTCGTTGATGATTTCGTACTGCAGACCTGATTCGGTAGTCACCACACCTTCACGTTTGGCGTTTTCGGCCAGGAAAGCATTACCTTCGGCAGAAGCGGCTTCGGCAGCCTCTTCCTGCGCCTTTTGCAAGCGACGGCTGATTTCAGAGAAAGCAACCTGCATATCTTCCATGGAAACAACACTCTCTTTGCCGTCAAATGCATCGGCCAGACCGGCTTGAACGGCTGGAATATCCAGACCTTCGAAAGAGTTTGCGGCCAGTTGCTCACCCAACTGGCGGCCTACGCCGTAGCTGGCTTGTTGTTCAACACTGGTGAACTTATCAGACATAATCAGTTTACTCTCAGTTTATCTGTGAATTTTTCGCGGCACAGTGTAACACTTATCCGGGTTCAAGTGTTGCGCTTATTCGTATCCTTACGCTTTGTTCATTCGCCGAGTCTCAAGCCAAAATGGACAGAAGGCCTAGCCTCAAGCCGACTTTGTTAACCTCATTTTTGGCAAGAGCTAAATTTACCCTTGCTCGCCTGATAGAGCGGCATCATCTGCGCTTGTAAATCACGCAACTGGGCAATGCGGTTCTCATTGGATGGATGAGTCGACAACAGCTCCGGCCCCTGACCGCCCCCCGCCTTGGCCATGTTTTGCCATAAGGTCACCCCGGCTCCAGGATCGAAGCCGGCCCTGGCCATCAGCTCCAGCCCCATCACATCGGCCTCGGATTCCTGCGCCCGGCCATAGGGTAAGATATAGCCCACCTGCACCCCAAGCCCCAGGGCCGCCATGTAAAGATCGGCATTGGCTACTTGCCCCATCCCCAACGCCGTACCGGCCAACTGCATACCGGTATTGCTGAGTTGGGCCCGTGAAGCCTGTTCATTACCGTGCTGCGCCAACACATGCGCTATCTCATGGCCGATTACCGTTGCCAGTTGGTCTTCATTGTTGGCCACCTTAAGAAGCCCGGTATAGACACCGATATGACCACCAGGCAAGGCAAAGGCGTTGACCTGATCCGACTCAAACAGTACCCATTGCCAATGTTGTTGCGGCAATAAAGAGGTAATACGCTGCGCCACACAGGCAACATAGGCACTGGCGGCCTTGTCCTGGCTCTGCTTCTCTTTTGCTTTTATCTGCTCGAAAGAGGCGGTACCCATCTGGTTTATCTGTTCGGGCGAAAACAGTAACATCTGCGAGCGCCCGGTGGGCGACTGAGTAGTGGAGCAGCCAGAAAGAGCTCCCACAAAGAGTATGGCAAGTAGGCCGAAAATTCGGTTATTCATCTTTTATCTTCCGGTGATAAAGTTTCCCTGGATTTTACCTGAGTGTCACACGCAAGCACAGCTTGTCGTATCGCCAATGATCCCGCCAGCCAAAAGCCAGCTGCGCGTACAGCCAAGGCTTGAAAAAAGTTGACCTCTGGCTTGTCAGGCACGACACTGATTGAGATATATGGATACGGAAAAACGCCGTTATCCACTTATAAGTTACTCTTTACCAAACGTCTTTTTATAAGGTTCCAACTCATACAATGCTTGAAGAATTAGCCTTGGGGGGATTGCTGTTCAGTCCTTTGGTTCTCTTCGCACCTCTTGCGCTCGCACTCTGGTTTCTGACCAGACTGGTTCTTCACTGGACCGGGCTGTACACAAAAATCTGGCGAGTGGCCTGGTTCGAAGTCGCCCTGTTCGTGTGCTATCTGGCACTGATTATCTACCTGTTTGAGAGTTGACACTTATCATGGCAAAAGTACTGCGCATCTCCATTACCTTGCTTCTCGTGCTGGCAGCCTTAGTGGCCGGATATTGGATTTGGAATCACTACCTCTATTCCCCCTGGACCCGTGATGGCCGGGTGCGGGCCGAAGTCATTACCCTCTCGGCCGATGTCTCAGGCTGGGTCACTCAACTGAATGTTAAAGATAACCAACAAGTTAAACGTGGCGATCTGCTGTTTAAGGTGGACGATACCCGTTATCAAGCCGCCAGTACCGAATTGGCCGCCGAGCTGGAAAACAAGCTACACGCTTGGGAACTGGCCAAGCACAAATATGAACGGCGCAAGAATCTCACCGGCCGCGAGGTGATCAGTGAAGAGGATTTGGAAACTGCACGGATCAACACAGAGTTGGCCAAAGCCAGCTACAACTTGGCAAAGGCCAGACTCGACAGCAGCAAAATAGATCTTCAGCGCACTCAGGTTCACTCCCCCGCCGATGGCACCATAATCAACCTCAGCCTGCGTCAGGGCAACTATGTCAACCAGGGCAAGGCGGTATTATCTCTGGTTAAACAAGGCTCTTTCTATGTCACAGGTTACTTTGAAGAAACCAAGCTGCCACTAATAAAGGTAGGCCAAAAGGCCAAAATCAGCCTAATGAGCGGTGGCAAGCCGCTCAGGGGCGAAGTGATCAGCATAGGCAAAGCAATTGCCGATACCAATACCAATGCCAATGGTCAACTATTGCCGCAAATTCAACAGAGCTTCAACTGGGTCAGGTTGGCGCAGAGGATCCCTGTGGATATCAAGCTGGACCCGGCTTCAGAACAACATGAACTCAGCGCCGGATTGACGGTTTCCATCCAACTGCAAGCCGAAAAATAATATGCCCCTATCTCCCACGCTGGCGGTATTTCTGACCCCGGACAAGCGCACGCTAATCTTCGCCACCAAAGGGGTGATTGCCATGGCACTGGCATTGACGGCGGCGCTCTATCTGGACTTGGAGCGCCCCTACTGGGCGCTGGTATCGGCAATATTCCTGCAGATGCGTCCCGAAAGTGGCCTGGTGCTGGAAAAAGGTCTTTGCCAGATAATAGGCACCCTGGTAGGCGGGGTTGCCGGCATAGCTATTCTCAGCATTTTTTACGGTGCCCCCGAACTGGCCATGCTCACCCTGGCGCTGTGGTTGGGGCTCAACTCTGCATTGTCGGCCATGGTACGCCATATCAACTTTGTCTACGCCTTCGCCATGGCGGGGATCACCCCCTGTCTTATTGTGCTCTTGGTGATGGTAAGCCCAGCTACAGCAAACAGTGAAACCATCTTCGCCGTCGCCCACTCCAGGGTCAGCGAAATTATAGTCGGTGCCATCTGTGCCACTCTGGTGAGCCAGTTGCTGTGGCCAGTCAGAGTCACCGAAGGGCTGCAAAAACAAACCCGTAAAATAGTCAACCAAACCCTGGAATACCTCACACTGGAGCTGGATCTCAACGGCTCCCATGAAAATCGCCATAATCAGATAGACGCAATTCTTGAATCACTGGCAGCAGCCAGCGACGATGCCAACGCTCTCAGCTACGAGGGTCCGGAAGGCCCGGGACGCAGTCGTGCGGCCAATTTGTTATTCAACAAGGTGTTATCATTGCTCGCCGTGATCCAGATATTCGGCCGTTTGCAGCGTAACCACGAAGAGTTGATGACAAGCACTCTCTCAGGGCTAATCCGTACCCTAAAAAGCAACTTCAAGGCGATGTCCGAGTCGGACGATTTCCAATTCTGTTATGAATTGGCACACAGGCAAAGGCGCGAAATCATCCACTTTCGCAACACTCATACCTGTATCAGCCCACTGGAATCGCGGCTGCTGAAAACCGCCTCGGAGCTGGCCAGCGATTTGGTGCTGGTGCTGCGGGCATTCAAGGCGTTGGAGTCACCGGATAAAACGCTGCTCAATGCTCCCGCGATGCAGACCCACAGAGATCCCCTGCTGGGGCTTATCACGGGTGTCAGAACCATGCTGATTTTCCTGATAGGTGCAGGGATGTGGATTGGCACCGCTTCCAGTGCGGCCCTGATGATAATGACTATGCCGGTGATCTTCTCCATCATGATGGCCAGACTGCCCTTACCCCTTTTGAGCATGATCCTGCGGCGACTACTGATAGGAGTAATGATAGCCATTCCTGTCGCAATATTTTACGCCCTCGGACTACTGGCCCAAAGCAGCGGCGATATTGAGATCATGTTGTTGGTATTGGCAGGCCCCTTCTTTATTGGCCTGATGGCCCTGGCCAATCAGGCCACCCTGCCCTACGGCCTTGGATTTTGCATACCATTTGCCATTTTGGTCAGCCCCGGCAAAGACATGAGCCAGGCTTTTGCCGTAGACAACACCCTGAGCAAGGCGATGGCCATCTTTGTCGGCGTCAGCATCCTCTATTGGCTATTTAAGCTGGTGACTGAGCCAGGAGTCAAAATGATGCAGCAACGCCTACTCAACGCCACCCGCAAAGATCTGATTGAGATGGTCAAACAGGACAAGCCTGAAGACTGGTTTAATGCCCGTATGGCTGATCGCTTGCTGCGCTTGGCCAATTATGAACGCAGCAGCCAGAGCAACAACCGAACCCTGACCGACTTAGGCCTCACCGGCCTTAACCTGGGCCATGTATCGATGCGTCTGCGCCGCCTGCTGGCCAGCATCAGCGACAGCCAACTCGACGAACTACTGCAAGACTGGCAACTGGCGCTCGCCAACGCCTTTATCTTCTGTTCCCGCGGCGAAAATCCACCTGATTTCCGTAACAGTTGCGAACGCCTTTTAGCCCGGCTGCAAACCGATGGTTTGACACAGGAGCAACTGGAAATGGTTCAGGGGATGTTTGAGCGCCTGATAATGACCTTTGAGCGCAGCTCCGCCATGATAAGCAATGCCAATGCACCCGTAACCCAAGCTGAGTCTGCGCCACCGCAAGAGCAAGAGTCTGCTTCCGAACAAAAGCCTTAGGCAAAGACCTGAAGCTCAGCGCCATAAGTCATCCAACCCGATAAAAACTTGCAAACTACTTGACCGCTCAAGCAAATAGACTAATACTTGCACAATCAAGTATTGATAAAGCATTGGTCAAGTTAATTTCGTTTCCAGAGGTTTCACAGATGACACAACCCATAACGACAAGCATTGTGCTTGCTATAACCGAGATGCACAGTCAACTGCAACGCAGTCTGGCAGGCAGGTTGTCGCTGCACGGTATCAGCTTCAGCGAGTTTTTGGTACTGAGACAATTGGCAAAGGCCGAGGGCAATAAACTCAGAAGGATCGACCTGGCCCAGGGTGCCGGGCTCAGCGCTTCGGGGATCACCCGCCTGCTTAACCCAATGGAAAAAATTGGTCTGGTAGAAAAGGAAACTGCCAGCCGTGATGCCAGAGTCAGCCTGGTAGCCCTGACACCGGCGGGCGCTAAGATTTTTACTGAGGCCGAGGTATCATTTCAGCAAGTCGCCGATGAGTTTATGTCACGCTTGAGTGAGCAAGAGCAACAACTGTGGCTAAGCCTGCTCCATAAGCTGGGTGCCTGAATATCAGGGCTCTGAATACCAGACAGTAACTCTGAACATTGCTATTCTAAAAGTGCTTAAATCCGCGGCCGGAAACAGCAGAAACAGCAGAAACGGCATAAGTATCGAGTGCGACATTCACGCCAGCTCAAGTATGACCCCAAAAAAAACCGATGCCTTGAGCATCGGTTTTTTGTTTCGGTAGAGCGCCGGTTAGCTATTCAAATCCTGAAAGAACTTTTTCACTCCATCGAAGAAGCCTTCAGCCTTGGGGCTATGTTTCTTGGATGCGCCGGTGACTGAAGTTTCAAATTCACGCAGCAGCTCTTTCTGACGCTCGGACAAGTTCACCGGCGTTTCCATCACCACTTTGCAAAGCAGATCGCCAACCGCGTGACTGCGCACCGACTTAACCCCTTTACCGCGCATGCGGAACATGCGGCCGGTCTGGGTTTCCGCCGGGATCTTCAGGTTAACCTTACCGTCCAGTGTCGGCACTTCCACTTCACCGCCGAGGGCGGCCTTGGCGAAGGATATCGGCACTTCACAATAAAGGTTATTGCCGTCACGGACAAAGATTGGGTGCTCGCGCACAGTAACCTGTACATAGAGATCCCCCGCCGGGGCTCCGAATTCACCGGCTTCACCTTCACCAGCCAGGCGGATACGATCACCGGTATCGACACCGGCCGGAATTTTCACCGACAGTGTCTTGCTCTTTTCTATGCGGCCATCACCGTGACACTTGCTGCAAGGCTCTTTGATAATCTTGCCGCGACCATGACAGGTAGGACAAGGTTGCTGCACCGCAAAAAAACCCTGACGCATCTGTACCTGACCGGCACCGTGACAGGTACCACAAGTAGTAGCCGAGGTACCCTTCTTCGCGCCGCTGCCATCACAGAGATCACAGCTAACCAAGGTTGGGATCCTAAGCTCACGGGTAATACCACGCACCGCTTCTTCCAGCGACAGTTCCAGGTTGTAACGCAGATCTGAACCACGGGCAGCTTGACGATGCCCGCCGCGACGACCACCACCGAAGATATCCCCGAACACGTCACCAAAGATATCACCGAAATCAGCGCCGCCACCAAAACCACCACCGCCACGGTTAGGGTCAACCCCAGCATGACCAAACTGATCATAGGCAGCTTTTTTGTCTTCGTCGGTCAGGATCTCGTAGGCTTCTTTGACTTCTTTAAAGCTGGCCTCGGCCGCCTTATCGCCCGGATTGCGGTCAGGGTGATACTTCATCGCCAGGCGCTTATAGGCCTTCTTGATCTCCCGCTCGCTGGCGTCGCGACCGACGCCCAATACTTCGTAATAATCTCGCTTTGACATAATCTCACGCTTTCCAAGCTGGATTCACACAAGCGGGCGTTAGGGTTGCCCCGTAACGCCCGCCGGAATTAATCGAGTGTTACCACCCAATTACTTCTTGTCGTCTTTAACCTCTTCGAACTCGGCATCGACAACGTCATCGGCCTGGGCATTGCTGCTCTGGGCTTCGCCTTGACCTTGGCCTTGTTGTGCCTTGGCCTGAGCGATTTCCATCAGCTTGGCAGAAGCTTCTATCAGCTCTTGAGTCGCCTTCTCGATAGCTTCTTTGTCGTTACCCTTGGTGGCAGTTTCTACAGCGGCCATAGCGGTTTCAATCTTGGCCTTGTCGTCTGCTGCCAGAGCGTCACCGGCTTCTTCCACCTGTTTCTTGGTAGCGTGTACCAGACCGTCAGCCTGGTTGCGGGCGCTGACCAGTTCTTCAAATTTCTTGTCTTCCTCGGCATGAGCCTCGGCGTCGCGAACCATTTTCTCGACTTCATCATCAGACAGACCGGAAGAGGCCTTGATGGTGATGTTCTGCTCTTTGCCTGTCTTCTTGTCTTTGGCAGACACGTGCAGAATACCGTCGGCGTCGATGTCGAAAGTCACTTCAATCTGTGGCATGCCGCGTGGAGCAGGCTCAATACCTTCCAGGTTGAACTGACCCAGTGACTTGTTGGCGCTGGCTTGCTTACGCTCACCCTGCAGCACGTGAATGGTCACTGCGCTCTGGTTGTCGTCTGCTGTAGAGAAGGTCTGCTGCGCCTTGGTAGGAATAGTAGTGTTCTTCTCAATCAGCTTGGTCATTACGCTGCCCATGGTTTCAATACCCAGAGACAGAGGCGTTACGTCCAGCAGCAGTACGTCTTTCACGTCACCGGCCAGTACACCACCTTGAATCGCAGCACCTACGGCTACCGCTTCATCAGGGTTCACGTCTTTACGTGGTTCCTTGCCGAAGAAGTTGGTTACCGCTTCCTGAACCTTAGGCATACGGGTTTGACCACCCACCAGGATCACTTCGTTGATGTCAGACACTGATAGGTCGGCATCGGCCAGAGCCACTTTCAGAGGCTCCAGAGAACGCTGGATCAGGTCTTCAACCAGAGATTCCAGTTTGGCACGGGTGATCTTAACCACCAAGTGCTTGGGACCTGTCGCATCAGCAGTGATGTAAGGCAGGTTCACCTCGGTCTGAGTGGTGCTGGACAGCTCAATCTTGGCCTTCTCGGCAGCTTCTTTCAGACGCTGCATAGCCAGAGGGTCGTTACGCAGATCCAGACCTTGCTCTTTCTTGAATTCGTCAGCCAGGTAGTTGATCAGACGGTTGTCAAAGTCTTCACCACCCAGGTGAGTATCACCGTTGGTTGCCAGTACTTCGAAAGTCTGGTCGCCGTCGTTGCTGTCGATTTCGATGATGGAGATATCGAAAGTACCACCACCCAGGTCATATACAGCAACAATATTGTCGCCCTGCTTCTTGTCGATACCATAGGCCAGTGCCGCAGCAGTTGGCTCGTTGATGATACGCTTTACTTCCAGACCCGCGATACGGCCGGCATCTTTGGTGGCCTGACGCTGAGAGTCGTTGAAGTAAGCAGGTACTGTGATTACCGCTTCAGTCACTGGCTCACCCAGGAAGTCTTCAGCAGTTTTCTTCATCTTTTTCAGTACTTCAGCAGACACCTGAGGAGGTGCCATCTTCTTACCATGGCTTTCAATCCAAGCATCGCCGTTGTCGGCCTTGATGATTTTGAAAGGCATGATGCTGACGTCGCGCTGAACTTCATCATCAGTGAAGCGACGGCCAATCAAACGCTTGATGGCAAAGAAAGTGTTGGCAGGGTTGGTCACAGCCTGACGTTTTGCAGGTGAGCCAACCAGCGTCTCGTCTTCAGTGAAGGCGATGATAGAAGGTGTTGTGCGATCGCCTTCGGCATTCTCCAATACGCGAGCCTTGTCACCATCGAGGACAGCTACACAAGAGTTTGTTGTGCCTAAGTCGATACCAATAATTTTACCCATGAGGTCCTCCGAAAAATCTTTTCTTTCGAACTGAATATGTTTATCTGATTTCAGATATGGGGGTAAACTCGCTGTTTTCAAGCCCGTTGTAGATGGCCCCCAATCTTGCCTTACCCCCTATATAGGGGCGTAAAACTGCTTTACAAGGGCCAGGAAGAAAAAAATAGATTTTTTTGTACAATCTTTTTACGCATCGTCGGTGCCGGAGATCTTTTTTTGTTTAGCAGTACTGAATAAAATAGTGTCGATTGCGACCGTGGCAGAACCAGCCATAAAACAAGAGTAGAAACAGAGACCTCTAAAGTGAAAAAATCCCAGCTGGCCCTGATCTACGGAATGGCCGCCGTATTCCTCTGGTCCACTGTTGCGACCGCCTTTAAAATCGCCCTCGGCTTTTTCTCGCCGTTGCAACTGGTGTTTATTGCCGTTATCACTTCATCCATCTGTCTGGGGCTTACTCTTGCCTGGCAGGGGAAACTCACATTATTAAAGCAGCAGTTTCGCGCCCGGCCCTGGTTTTATCTGCAAACCGGAATACTGAATCCATTTCTATATTATCTGGTACTGTTCAAAGCCTATGATCTCTTGCCGGCGCAGCAGGCGCTGTCGCTGAACTACACCTGGGCGGTACTGTTGCCACTGCTTGCCGCACCCATGTTGCAGCAAAAGCTGCAACTCAGCGACATGCTGGCGGCCATCACCGGCTACTTTGGAGTACTGGTGATAGCCACCGGCGGTAATCTGTTATCGATGGACTTTGAAAACCCCTTCGGTATTCTGCTGGCACTCTCCAGTACCCTGCTATGGTGCCTATATTGGATCATCAACACCAAAGACAAGGGCGATGCCATTGTCAGCCTATTGCTGAGTTTTTTGGTGAGTCTACCGCTGATAACCATCACCCTGCTGACAACAGAAAGTCTGCCCTCTTTGCATTGGCAAGCGCTGGGAGCCGGTGTCTATGTGGGGCTATTTGAAATGGGCGTCACCTTTGTGCTCTGGCTAATGGCACTGAGAACCACAGAGCGGGCAGCCAGCATCACCAATCTGGTGTTTCTGACGCCACTCATGTCCATGGTGTTTATTGCGCTGATATTGAAAGAAGCCATCACTCTGGCGACTCTGGTCGGTATGGGACTTATCCTGTCAGCCCTCTTGATACAGAAACTGCTGAAACCCAAGGCACCGAAAATGAAGGTAGTGTGATACGCCATATTAAGCCATTATTTAAGGGCAATGAAGATTCTCGGCCTTATCTGTGCAACTCGTCTAATGTTGGAAATTGATGATGGCCCTATGATGATGGCCCAATACCCAGGAACCGCCTCATACAGTAAGCGTCGGGTAAACTGGCACATAAAGGTAATGCCGTAGAAGGAGCTTTTTAGCCTCACAATTCCGTTACCCCAAGAACCGATAGCCGAATGCATTTCTGTAAACTAATCCAAACTGTCAATTTAGAAAGCCAAATCCAACTGCTGTAGAGTTTCCTCTGCCGATGAGTGGCTGTCATCCTGGCTAACCAGGCCGACAGCGACACCCAGCAGGCGGATACCACGGCCGTTGGCTCTTTGCAATGCCTGGGTCAGCAAGTCATCCAGCAGACGCACAGATAACTCTCTCGAGCGGGTTTCTATAGTGGTCTGTTTAAAGTCACTGAACTTGAGTTTGACCACCAGCTTTTGAATTTGCCTGTCTTTGGCTCCGCGCTCCAAACGGCGGGCCAACTCCTGCACCAACTGTGGCATCACCTGACGACACTGAGCCAGGGTATGGATATCCTCTGCCAGCGTGGTCTCTACCCCGACCGATTTACGCTCTCGGTTAATGGTCAACTCCCGTTCGTCTATCCCCTGAGCCCTTTCATAAAGCAAGGTACCAAACTTTCCAAACCTCTGTTGCAATATGGCCAGCGGCACCTTTTGCACATCCGCGCAGGTATGCAGCCCCATATCGGCCAGTTTCTGGGCGGTGACCTTACCGACACCGGGGATCTTGATAAGCGGCAGTTTTTTTACAAACTCAGGCAGCGCCTGTGGCGTGACCACATACTGGCCGTTGGGCTTATTGAGATCTGAGGCCACCTTGGCGAGAAACTTGACCGGAGCGATACCCGCAGAAGCCGTAAGGCCTGTTTCCGCCAGGATATCGGCGCGAATAGCCTCGGCAATTAGGGTGGCCGAACCTTGGTATAACGAGCTATCGGATACATCCAGATAGGCTTCATCCAGCGACAGAGGTTCAATCAGTGAGGTATAGCGGGCGAAGATGGCCCGGATCTCTGCCGAGACTTCCTTATAGACAGACATGCGCCCGGGGATCAGCAGCAGATCCGGGCAAAGCTTTAACGCATAGGCCGAGGCCATGGCAGAACGAACGCCAAATTTACGCGCCTCATAATTACAAGTGCTTATCACCCCGCGTCTGTCACTACTGCCGCCTACGGCCAAAGGTCGGCCACGATATTCTGGAAAATCACGCATCTCCACCGCGGCAAAATAGCAGTCCATGTCGATATGTATGATCTTTCTCAAGCTTGCTTTCCGGATCTCAAAGGGCTCGGTCGAGCCGGATATAAACAGAGTACTGTATATAAACACAGTTAACAAGCTGGGATAACGTAAAGGTATTTCAATCGGGAGCAAAAAAGGAGAGCCTGGGCTCTCCTTTATGGATTTGAAGCTCGTCTTAATCGATGCGGAACTGACCTATGTTACGCCCCAGAGCCGTGGCCAACTGTTGGAATGCCCGCATCTTTTGTGACAATTCTTCGCTGGCGCTCAGAGATTCATCGGAGCGGCCACGAACATTTTCAATGTTGCAGGCCACTTCTTCGGCCACCACAGCCTGCTGGCCTATCGCCGCGGTGATCTCCATGGTTTGCAACTGGATGGCATCCACTGCCGCGGTGATTTCTGTCAATGCTCGCTCAACCTCCAGTGTCAGGCTTTGGCCCTGGTTGGCCTCCCTGACTCCGGCTTCCATCACCTGTTCGGCTTGCTGTGCCTGTTGCTGCAGAGTCTGGATAATGCCCTGAATATTGGTAGTCGAGTCCTGGGTGCGGGATGCCAGGGTGCGCACCTCATCGGCAACAACCGCAAAGCCCCTTCCCTGCTCCCCGGCGCGGGCCGCTTCAATGGCAGCATTGAGTGCCAGCAGATTGGTTTGCTCGGCAATGGCGCGGATCACACTGAGCACCTCGCCTATCTCCTCTGAGCTGCTTCTGAGCGCCCGAATAACCCCGGCGGCTTGGTTAACCTGTGTGGAAAGTGAGTGCATTCCCTGACTGGCCTGCTGCACCACATCTGCGCCGTTTCTTGACTGCAACAGTGCCGTCTCGGCAAACTCGGCGGCTCGTTGGGCGCTGGTCGCCATCTCCTGGCTTGTGTGGGCCATTTCGGTAGCGGCTGTGGCCACTGAGGCTATTTCCTGTTTCTGGGCGCTGACAGAGGCCAGTGCGTTGTCACACACTTCAGCCGCGGCGGCAACCCCATTATCCACCCGACCACTGAGCTCACGGGTTTCCAGCAACAGACTCTGCACCTTGGCGGCAAAACGGTTGAATGCTGCGCCAAGACGCCCAAGTTCATCGGTGCGGTTGATTTCAATGCGGCGTGACAAGTCGCCCTCACCCTGGGCGATATCTTCCATGGTGTGCAGCAGGCTATTGAGATTACGCCGAAAAGGCAGCATCATCAGGAAAACGGTTAACGCCACCAGTAAAATAATCCCCACTGAGACCAGGCTGGTTTGCCAAAGGCTTTGCTTCACAGGAGCCTGAAACACTTCATTAGGCAACATAAACCCCAAATACCAGCGCACCTTGGGATAATCACCGCGAATGGCAATATAGCTCACTCGCTGCAATTCTCCCTGATAAGTGACTTCGGCAATACCGGCATCCCGGGTTTGCATTTCACGTTTCAGTTCACTAAAGCCCTGATTGTCACCGCTGAGATTGTCAATAACGGCCGCATCAGAGCCGGCGGGGAACGCTTGATTAAAACCCGGGAAGTACACCAGTTTTCCCTGCTCCGTCATCAAAAATGCCTGGCCTTCGCCCCGATATTTGATTGGCGCCAGCAGGTTTTTACCTATGGTATCGATGAGAATATCCATACCGCCTATGCCTATCAGGCGACCATTGGCATCCTTGACTACTGTCTTGACTGTGGCCGAGATTGAGCCGTCGTTGGCATCCACAGCCGGGTCGCCGACAAACAAACCATTTTTGTCTATCGCCTCCTGCCACCAGGGACGTTTGTTGGTGTAGTAGTCGGGATCGCCATCGTAACGGCCATTGAGATCAAAGTACTCGAAGGTATTGGCCGAGCCGAAGAACACCGACTTGATCTCCTTGTCCTGCTCGGAGAAAAAGTGAAAGTAATCCACCAGCTGTTGATAGCCGGGATCGAGACTGAGATCTGAGCCACGGCTATGGTATGTGGCAAACCAGTTATTGATGGCAGGGTTAGCAAAGACAGAGTGAATAATCTGCCCCTTGGCGTAGAAGTAGTTGCCGATTTCATTGGCCTTGAGGGTGATCAGCGCCGATATATCCTGATCTATACGGGCACGGGTATCTTCACTACTGCTCTTAACCATCACAGCCGCCACGATAGACAACAACAGCGCCAGGGCACCGGCGATAGCTAATACAAGTTGCAAACTGAGGGAACGTCTTATCTGCTCCATTGCGAGTCCTATTTGTTATATTTTTATTTAAGGAAACCTGCAATGTATCAGAATCTGTTAACAAATTTGACTATAAAATGGCAAGAAACAATATAATTTTCTATGTAAACAATCCACTGCACCAAACCGAAGTAATTCAGTGCCTTATTGCCCAACTTAAGTGCATTCAATTTAATTCAGGTTCAATGCAACATCAGATAGCAAAAGAGCCGCAATAGCGGCTCTTGTCGTAGTGGCTTTGATACCGTTACATCTTGGACTGGATGTAATTCTGTAGCCCAACCTTGCCAATAAGGCCCAGCTGTTTCTCCAGCCAATACATGTGGTCGTCTTCGGTTTCTTCCAGTAATAGCTCCAATAACTCCCGGCTCTGATAGTCCTTGAGTTGCTCACACAAGGTAATGGCTTCTCTCAGGTTGGCAGCAACCTTGTATTCATATTGCAAGTCGTTGTGGAGCATCTCCTGCACATTCTTGCCTATGGTGAGAGCGTCGCGACTGGCAACATCCGGAGTGCCTTCCAGAAACAGGATCCGCGCAATCAACTTGGCGGCATGCTCTCTTTCATCATCCGACTCATGTTTAATACGCTCATAGAGCTCATTCAGCCCCCAGTCTTCATACATATGGGCATGTACGAAATACTGATCCATTGCCGACAGCTCCCCGGTCAGCAGCTTATTGAGCACATCTATGACTTGCTGATGGCCTTTCATATCTGTCTCCTTATTCTGTCTCAATCTGTGATTGCAGATAGTTAGCCAGTCCGGTCAGGCCTATCAGCTCAAACTGAGCTTCCAGCCAATCCAGATGTTCCTCTTCATCTTCCAGCAGATCCTCAAGGATATCGCGACTGACATAATCACGCTCAGCCTCACACAAGGCAATGGCATCACGCAGCACTGTCAGTTGTTCTTCCAGCATCTGTTTGTCACAGGCCAGCATCTCTTCGCTGTGTTCACCTATGCGCAGCTTGTCCAGCTGTTGCAAGTTGGGCAGACCTTCGAGAAACAACACCCGCTCGATAAGCTTGTCGGCGTGTTTCATATCCTGAATCGATTTCTTGTAGGCTTTATGGTTGAGTCCTTCCAGGCCCCAGTTCTTGAACATGCGGGCATGAAGGAAGTACTGATTGATGGCTGTCAGCTCACAGGTCAACACCTTGTTGAGCTGGGAAACCACTTTGGGATGACCTTTCATTATCTCGTCCTTTAGCTTTGATTAAACTTGATCCAAGTCAAGTTTTCCCAGCCTAGCCTAAAGTAGGAGGCATTACAAATTAACCTTTAATTTCACCAACTTACAAAAGGCAACCATTATCATTTTGACTATGATTAGCAAGAAAACTTTGTGTTCAAGTGATTAAAAAAGCTCAATATCATCCTCAATTTGTGGTCCTTCTAGCTTGCCTTCCGCCAGCAGTTGCCCATAAAACGCTACTTGGTTACGACCATTGCCTTTAACAAAATACAGTGCATTGTCAGCCTGATTGAGCAAGGTGCCGGGATCAACCCGGGGATCGATTCCCACAATTCCCATAGAGATGCGGATCCCGCCTAAACGCTCCTGCTGCAATTGAGCCAAATTCTGGGTGAACTCCTGACACAATTCGATAAGTGCCCTGCGGCTGCGCGGCGCCGGCAAGATAACAAACTCATCACCGCCGAAACGGAACATAAGATCCTGAGCACTGAACACCTGTTTCATCAGCGCCGAAACCTGCAACAAGACTTCATCGCCATAGAGGTGACCGAAGGTATCGTTGATTTTTTTGAAGTAATCTATATCGAAGATGCAGATCCACAACTTGAGCTCCTCGTCGGCATCCTGACTTGCCTGCGCTTGCTCCTGCAGGAGGTCGCAGGCAATCTCCACCGAGCTATAAAGCTGTGGCAAAAAGGCCTTGCGGTTTAATAAATTGGTCAGGCTGTCGGTTTCACTCTCCACCACTATGTGAAAATAGTTCTCATAGACCTTGGCGAAACCTCTGAGTAGAACCCTGTCTTGCTCAGTCAATAAAGGCGCGCTGACCAAGAGCACCTTGGTGAGTTTGTCATTGATGATAATAGGAACGGCCAACTCCTGATGCAAACCGTTGGAAAAACAGATCTCCCTTCGTTGTTCAATACAGAGTTTGACCGACACCGCCAAGCTGGCGCTACTGACATTGCGCTGGCCATCCAGGCCCCCTTTACGCTTGGTCAGCTTATCCACATCCAGGATACACACCTCATCTATACTGAGCATTTGCGATACAGTGGACACCAGGCTCTCGGCCAGCGAATCCAACTGCCGCTGCTCGGTCAGTTGTACCACAGAATCGAGAATAGCTTCCGGTTCCCGGTTCATCGGCATATCTCCTCTACAGAGCGCTTGTCCATGCCACAGAGTGTAGTACAAGAGAAATTGACGAGAACGATGGACGAAGAAAAGGCCTCCGAAGAGGCCCTTTTTCAAATAATTCTATCTTTGGTTAAACGCTCGCGCCGGGCTTCTTCTGCCGCTTCACGGGCCTTGCGTTTATCACATGGCTCATCACAATCACAGGCTTTTTCTATGCCCAAGACCCCGAGGCCACCACAGCTACCCTGCACCGCCTTGCGCTTGATTAAATAGCCCACAGACATCAGCAGGAAAAATGCCAGCAGTATCACAAAGGCTGCAATAAAAGTACTCATAAAGGCTCCAATTACTCTAATCGACGAAGGCTTTAAACGCAGAGCTATAGTATACCTTAAACCCTTCGTCCTGTTTTTCAATCAGCATGATGGCCAGCTTTTCCTTTTCGGCCAGGGCCAGTGAGGCTTCTGTGCCCATCACCATCATGGCAGTGGCGAAACCATCGGCCGTCATACACTGAGGGTGCAACACTGTGACAGAGGCCAGTCTGTGCTCTACCGGAAAGCCGCTGCGGGGGTCAATAATATGAGTAAAGCGCTGTCCGTCTTCCTCATAGTAGTTGCGATAATCACCCGAGGTCGCCATGGCCATGGTGCCCGGCTCTATCACCTGTTGCACGGCCAGGCCATTATCCGCCGGCTGCTCTATCGCCACCCGCCAGGGTTTGCCATCGCCTTTGCTTCCCTTGACGCTGATCTCACCGCCAATCTCCACCAGATAACCTTTGGGCTGATACTTATCCAGCAAATGAGCCACTTTATCGACCCCAAACCCTTTGGCTATGGATGACAAGTCCACATAGACGCTGGACTGAGTCTTGCTGAGCCGCTCCCCTTCTATTTGAATGGCATCTATGCCCATTCTTGCCTTGGCGTTGGCTATCTGCTCGGCAGAAGGCACTTCCAAAGGCCGCTTATCCGGGCCAAACCCCCACAGGTTGACCAAGGGTCCCAGGGTAATATCGAGCGCGCCGTCGGTGAGCTGATATAGTCTAATTCCTTCACGAATATTGGTAATGGTATCGGCGGAAACGGCCTGGCTTTGGCCTGGCTTGAGCTGATTGAAACGTGAAAGCTCGGAGTCGGGCCTGTAGGTCGACATCTGGTCGTTCACCTGCTCCAGCGCCATATCGATTTCAGCCTGTAACAACTGAGCATCCGGCAAGCGCTCACTGTTGACCACCTTAATGTGATAAGTGGTGCCCATGGTGCTGCCGGAGAGTGCAATCACATCATCCTGACTACTGCACCCAGAAACAAAAAAGGCCAATCCTATGAGGACCAGCCAATTTGCCAGCGTTGTAAACTTAGCGGTCTTGAACTGCATACTATGAATTTCCCTTACAAACTGGCACTGCCCAAAGGCAGTGCCAGGGAATGAACTAATGCTTAGCCACCGAAGTCATCCAAGAGGATATTTTCATCTTCAACGCCAAGATCTTTCAGCATAGCAATTACCGCTGCGTTCATCATTGGAGGTCCACACATGTAGAACTCGCAATCTTCAGGGGCTTCGTGCGACTTGAGGTAGTTCTCATAGAGCACGTTGTGAATGAAGCCAGTGTAGCCATCCCAATTGTCCTCAGGCTGAGGATCGGACAGGGCCACATGCCAGACAAAGTTATCATTCTCTGCCGCCAGGCCATCGAAATCTTCAACATAGAACATTTCGCGCTTGGAACGAGCACCGTACCAGAAGCTCATCTTACGCTTGGACTTAAGACGCTTGAGCTGGTCGAAGATATGAGAACGCATAGGCGCCATACCTGCACCACCGCCGATAAAGACCATTTCAGCATCGGTATCTTTGGCAAAGAACTCACCGAATGGGCCGGAGATAGTGACTTTATCACCTGGCTTGAGACTCCAGATGTAAGACGACATCTTACCACAAGGCAGACTCAAATTCCGTGGTGGAGGCGTGGCAATCCGCACGTTCAGCATGATAATACCGAACTCTTCCGGATAGTTGGCCATAGAGTATGCACGAATGGTTTCTTCATCAACCTTGGATTCCAGGTTGAAGAAACCAAAGTGTTCCCAGTCACCACGATACTCTGCTGGAATATCGAAGTCTTTATACTTCACATGGTGAGCAGGGGCTTCAATCTGAATATAACCACCTGCACGGAAAGGTACAGACTCGCCATCAGGGATCTGCAGCTTGAGCTCTTTAATGAAGGTTGCCTTGTTATCGTTGGAGATAACAGTACATTCCCACTTCTTGATGCCGAAGATCTCTTCGTCCAGCTCAATTTCCATATCTGACTTGACGTTAACCTGACAAGACAGACGGCAACCCTTACGGGCATCACCCTTGCTGATGTGATCCAGTTCGGTTGGCAGAATATCACCGCCACCGGACTTAACGTTGACACGACACTGACCACAAGATCCACCGCCACCACAGGCAGATGACACGAAAATACCGTTGTTGGCCAAAACGCCCAGCAACTTGCCACCGGCAGCAGTGGTAATCGCCTTGTCTGGGTCACCGTTGATGCCAATAGTAATATCACCGCTGGAGACCAACTTGGATTTGGCGAACAGGATCACCAGTACCAGGATCAGAACTATCGCGGTAAACATACTCACACCGAGGTAAACCTCGAGTGGAGTAGACTTAAAAATACCAAGAATATCCATTAACTTATCCTTAGAGGTTCAATTTCGGAAGC
Organism: Shewanella sp. ECSMB14102; assembly: GCF_000813075.1. Taxonomy (NCBI): domain Bacteria; kingdom Pseudomonadati; phylum Pseudomonadota; class Gammaproteobacteria; order Alteromonadales; family Shewanellaceae; genus Shewanella; species Shewanella sp. ECSMB14102. Next base: position 15,732 of record NZ_JWGX01000011.1, on the reverse strand, counting down.
CGCTTGGTGTCCCTTAAAGGGACACACCAGAGAACGACATGAAACCTAAGGCCATCAGACCTGCAGTGATAAAGGTAATACCCAGACCACGCAGACCATTAGGCACATCAGCATACTTCAGCTTCTCACGGATACCGGCCAACAGGACGATAGCTAATGCCCAGCCAAAACCGGAACCGAAACCGAACACCAGGCTCTCACCCAGGTTGTAGTCACGTTCAACCATGAAAGATACCGCACCGAAAATCGCACAGTTTACTGTGATCAGCGGCAGGAAGATCCCCAAGGCGTTGTAGAGTGGCGGGAAGTACTTATCCAGAGCCATTTCCAGGATCTGAACCAAGGCTGCGATAACACCGATAAAGGTAATGAACTTAAGGAAGCTCAGATCGGCATCCGGTACACCTGCCCAAGCCAGTGCGCCAGGAGCCAGAATACCTTGATAGATTATCTGATTAACAGGTACTGAAATGGTCAGCACCACGATAACCGCAACCCCAAGCCCCATGGCCGTCTTCACTTTCTTGGAAACTGCCAAGAAGGTACACATCCCCAGGAAGAAGGCCAGTGCCATGTTTTCGATGAAAACAGAGCGAATTAACAAACTGATATAATGTTCCATCGCGCTTACCCTTTTGCTTCTACTTGCTCTGGCTTATAAGTGCGGATTATCCAAATCAGAATACCGATCAGGAAGAAGGCACTTGGCGGCAGCAGTAACAGGCCGTTGGGCTGATACCAGCCACCGTCTGATACTTTGGAAAGTATCTCGACGCCAAACAGCGAACCGTTACCAAAGAGTTCACGGACAAAACCTACGCTCATCAGTACCAGACCATAACCCAGGCCATTACCTATACCATCCATAAAGCTCATCAGCGGCGGGGTCTTCATCGCATAGGCCTCGGCGCGACCCATCACGATACAGTTGGTAATAATCAAACCAACGAATACCGACAGCTGCTTGGCGATGTCATAAGCGTATGCCTGCAACACCTGATCCACCACGATTACCAACGAAGCAATAATGGTCATCTGCACGATAATCCGCACACTGGCAGGAATATGGTTACGTATGATGGAGATAAACAGGTTGGAAAACGCGGTTACCGCCGTCAGTGCTATGGTCATAACCAATGCGGTTTCCAGCTTACTGGTTACCGCCAGGGCACTACACACCCCGAGGATCTGCAGCGCAATAGGGTTATTGCTGACTATAGGTCCGGTGAGAACCTGTTTGAGTTCTTTACTATCGGCCATTAGCTCAATCCTCCATTGCGTGCTTTTTCAATAAAGCGAGCAAAACCTTCCTCGCCCAGCCAGAATGTCAGCGAGTGCTGAACACCATTACTGGTCAGGGTGGCACCAGACAAGGCATCAACACCATGAGCTGACTCGGCAACGGCGGGGTTTTTGGTCACAGTAATAGCTATGTTACCCTGCTCGTCAAATAGCTTCTTACCCTGCCATTTGGCTTTCCAGCTTGGATTTTCAACTTCACCGCCCAGTCCCGGGGTTTCCCCTTGGTTGTAATAAACCAGGTTCTGGATGGTGTTCATGTCAGGTTCCAAAGCCAGGAAGGCGTACATGGTTGACCACAGGCCATAGCCATGAACCGGCAGGATAACGCTGGTCACTTTACCGGCATCATCACGCACCAGATAAACCACGGCGTTTTTGGCAATCCGCTTAACCGAAGCAATGTCATGCTCAGGCACCACAGAGGTGGCAGGATCACGAGAGGCTTTCTGTTGATCATAGGTATCGCCGTTGATATCGGTGACTTCGTCACCGGTTTTCAGCTCGATAACCTTGGCTTCAACATACTTCTTGTAAGTTTCCAAAACCACATCTTTGCTGACCTTGCCGGATTTGGTATCGATCAGATTGGCGGCTTCCAGAATAAACTTCTGCTTATCCAGCAGCTTGTTTTCCTGCTGGGTTGGCTTGAGCAGTACCGCTGCGGTCGATACGAAAATCGAGCAGACAAGACACAGGCCAACGACAACAAATAGCGTTCTTCCGAACGAATCCTTATTACTAGCCACGAGCAATCCTCCGCTTGATGTTTGCCTGGACTACAAAATGGTCAAACAGTGGCGCAAACAGGTTGGCAAACAGAATCGCCAGCATCATGCCCTCAGGGAATGCAGGGTTGATGACACGGATAAATACTGCCATGGCACCTATCAGGATACCGTAAGCCCATTTGGCCTGGTTGGTGAAGGAAGCCGACACTGGGTCAGTGGCCATAAACATCATACCGAAGGCAAAGCCACCCAGAACCAGGTGCCAGTACCAAGGCATGGCAAACATATGGTTGGTTTCAGAACCGACCAGGTTCAGCAACAGAGATACGGCAATCATACCGACCATCACGCCGCCGACAATGCGCCAGGAAGCAATACGGGTATAGATGATAACCAGACCACCGAGCAGGATAGCCAGGGTAGAGACTTCACCGACAGAACCAGGAATAAAGCCAAAGAAGGCGTCCCACCAGTTCTGGTTGAAGGCGTAGTCCAGAGTACCTGAAGCCGCTTGACTCAGCGCGGTAGCGCCGGAGAAACCGTCGGCAACGACCCAAGAAGTGTCACCGGACATATTCAACGGATAGGCAAAGAACAGAAAGGCACGACCGGCCAGTGCTGGGTTGAGGAAGTTACGTCCGGTACCACCGAACACTTCCTTAGCCACAACCACACCAAAGGTGATACCCAGTGCCACCATCCATAATGGGATAGTCGCCGGCAAGGTCAAGGCAAACAGCACAGAGGTTACGAAGAAACCCTCGTTGACTTCATGACCACGAACCGAGGCGAACAGCACTTCCCAAATACCACCGACCGCGAAGGTCACTGCATATATAGGCAGGAAGAAGCAGGCGCCATACCACATCAAGGTGGCCCAGCCAGAATCGGCTGTCAGCTGAGTACCGAAGAGCTCAAACAGACCCACCTGCCAAACATCGGGAGTACCGAAGCCAGCGGCCAGGGCGATTTGCGCCTGTAGACCCACGTTGTACATCCCGACAAACATGGCGGGGAAAGTACAGGCCCAGACAGTAATCATCATGCGTTTCAGATCCAGGTTATCGCGTACGTGGGTCTTGCCCTTGTTCACTTTACCCGGGGTGTAAAAAATGGTCGCTGCGGCTTCATAGAGCGCATACCACTTCTCGTATTTACCGCCCTTTTCAAATTGCGGTTCAATACGCTCAAGAAAATCTTTCAAGCTCATAAGCCTTCCCTCTCGACGGTCTCCAAGCAGTCACGCAGGTATGAACCATAGTCATACTTACCGGGACATACGAAAGTACACAGTGCCAGGTCTTCCTCATCCAGCTCCAGCGCACCCAATGCCACGGCGCCATCGGTATCACCAGAGATAAGATCGCGCAGCAACATAGTGGGCAGAATATCCAGAGGCATCACCCGCTCATAGTTGCCAATAGGCACCATGGCCCGCTCGGAACCACCGGTACTGCTGGTCATATTGAACAGTCGGGAAGGACTCAAGTGGCCCAGGAAAGCACGGGTAATGGAGTATTTATCGGATCCAGGCATCACCCAACCGAAGAACTCTTTCTCAGTACCCTCTTCAATCAGGGTCAACTGCTGGAAGTAGCGTCCCATATAAGCATGAGGACCTATTGCAGTACGGCCGTTAAGCACAGAACCTGAGATAACCCGAACTTGGCCATCGGCTTCGTCTTGGGTCAGGGCTTGTGTGCTGGCACCCAGCAGAGTGCGCACTAAGCGAGGGTTCTTGGCTTTGGGGCCAGTGATGGCCACTACGCGCTGGTTATTCAGTTCACCAGTGGTAAACAGCTGACCGATCGCGATGACATCCTGGTAACCCAGGTACCATACGCTGCGACGGGCAGAGGCAGGCATCAAGAAGTGGATATGAGTCCCAGGCAGACCCGCTGGATGGGGGCCAGCAAACTCTTCCACTTGGGCATTAGCCGCTGGAATGTCTGCTCCTGGTGCTTTACAGACGAAGACTTTGTCTGTCAGTCGGGCCAGTACTTTCAGGCCGTTGACGAAATCGTCTTTATGCTCAGCGATAACAACTTGAGGATCGCCCGCCAGTGGCTGGGTGTCCATGGCTGTCACGAAGATAGCCGCTGCTGTCGCATCCACTGCCGGCACCTTACTGAAAGGACGGGTGCGCAATGCGGTCCACATACCTGATTCAATCAGATTATCGCGAACCTGCTGCGGTTCCAGAGTATCCAGAGCCTGGGCATCATACTTGGCAAAAGAGACGGCGTCGTCCCCTTCTATGTCTATGACGACCGACTGCAGAACACGTTTGGCGCCGCGGTTGATTTCTAATATTGTGCCACTGGCCAAAGCCGTATATTTAACGCCAGGATTCTTTTTATCCTCAAAAATCACCTGACCTTTTTGCACTTTATCGCCCACTTTGATCTTCATCGTTGGACGTAAGCCAATATACTCTTCACCCAAAGTAGCTACGTGTTTAATGGCTGGGCCATCATGGATAACTTGCTTTGGTCCGCCTGCTATAGGCAAATCCAATCCTTTCTTAATTGTAATCATATCCACATGCACTACGTTTTGAAGGAAAGACAATGCGCCGCGTTCCTGCTAACCCCCGACTCTCACACAAAAAAATCGAGCGTTGAGCTAGCGCAGATTTATCACAGAAATGCGATCGCAATCACGCTGGTCGCGCGCATTTTACCCCAATTGAAACGCTATCGCCACGAAAATTGTAGTGTTTTAACCTGCTTTCAAAGTGACCAAGAGAGAATTGAGCCAAACGAGTTAAGCAGAGATAGCGATAAGCAGGCAAAAGGCAGGATTTTGTCCTGACTCATAAATTTATACCTTTAATTTTTAAAGAAATAATCGACTAAATAGTCGAAAATACTTATTTCATCTTCACAGCTTTACCGGGGAGGCTCTGCTTCAAAATTTCATTCGATAGCCCAGCTGTAAACGTCGACCAACACTTGCCAACAAACCACTGTCATCTTCACGTAACGGACTAGCGTCATCGAGCAGATCCTCGGCGCGAAAATAGAGCTGATGTTTTGAGTTGAAGTCATAACTCAGCAGCAGATCCAGCTGCATGCTGTCCTTAGCCGTCACCTGAGGGGTAAGGCTTGCCACTTCTGAACGATATATACCCTGAGCTCTGGCCTTAAAGCCGCCCCACTCCAGACCGGCATGAAGACTCAAGGCATGCTCAGGCAACCAGGGCAACTGCTCATCGACCATCAGGCAAGGTCCACTCAGCATAAGGCAACCCGAATGCTGCGCCTTGGCTTGGGTATAATGATACTTGAGCCCCATGGGCCAATTGACACTGCCTGAGTCCAGCCGGTAATCGAGCGCCAGTTCGGCGCCTTTAACATCTACTTCTCCGAGATTGTATTGATTGAGGCGCAGCGCAGGGTCGCAGAAGCTACTTGCGGTGCAGTCAAAATGCAGATTGTCGAAGTCTCGCTGGTACAGGCTCAGTGCACTTTTCAGCCTACCTGACTCAAAGCGGCCACCGAGTTCATATTGCCAGGCTTGCTGGGAGCGTTGCCCCTGGTTGCCGGGGCTCGCCGCCGCCCAGGCCCTGCCGGCACTGATGAACAGGCTCAGTGCCTCCCCGCGCCAACTGAGCTTGGCCGTGGGTAACCATTCACTTTCGGAGAAATCCGCGGCTGAAAGCGGCACGGTTTCGCTGCTGCGCTCCAAGCTGACATCTTCATAGCCGACGCCGAGCTCCAGAGTCACGGCCGACCAGTTGAGCTCAGCCGTCACCGCCGAGCTCCAGACACTGGCCTTGTCATCAATCCTGACACTCAGACTCTGCGCGGTATCACTCAGCAGTCCATCCTGCCATAACCAACTCCCCAGGCCGGGGGCCTGCTCGGCCTTGTCTCTGTGCCAGCGGGCACTGTAACTCACCTTGTGGCGACCATACTGAGTAATGGCCTGAGTCTGGATCCCCATAGCCTCGAAGTCATCATCACGGCGAAAGTCGACCAATGAAACCGCGCCGATAGCATCGGCATCCAAGGCCGCCAGTTGCTCAAGCACGTCACCTTGAATAAAGGCGCCATCGGCAAAACTCATCTGCAACTGCGAGCTGTGATGGCTATGGTAGTAAAGCTCGGTAAACACTCGAGAGCCGGCGCTAGGCTCAACGCGGTGTGACAGCTGATATCTGTGACTGCGGTTCTTGAGTCTATCCTGCGTGGCAGCGCCATACACCAGTTCAGGGTTCAGTTGCCAATCGGCAGCCGTCAGCCCCATTCCCGGCAAAAACTGCCGCAGCTGTGAATACTGATACTTGAATTCAGTATGTTGCCGACTGCGGGCACCCGGCAAGCTGTTGGCCGCTATCTTGAAAAGGACCTTGGTCTGGCTGTCGTCTTGCCCCTGCTCGGCGCTTCTCGGCTCCTGCCAGGGTTGCTGGCGCCTGTGGCTCGCCTGCAGCAACACCTTATAATCATCGGCATCAATCAGGCCGCGGCCCTCGGCGCCCCAACCTTTATCTTCATTGCCTTGAAGCCGCACGCTCTTGCCCGGAGATTCCTGCAACCCCAGGCTTTGGGTTTCCAAAACGCCAAAACTGCCGCTACCGCCATAGAACAAGCTACCGGCGGCATTGGCCCTGCTGGCAACCAGGGTATCGGGATCCGGCAGTTGCCACAAATAAGGTGCAGAATAAGGTGCCGGCGCCAGATTGACCCTGTCTTCGATAATCGCTATTCCGGAATGGCCGCTGCCACCGGCGCCGCGGATACTGAAACTGCCAGGCAGGGTTGGGATAAGCTCGCCACCGGCAGTCAATTGCCGCTCGGCCGAGTCATAGTACATGGCATTGATTGCTGCGGGCTCAAAAGCCGGATGGTCAGCAGCCAAAGCTTCGGAAGCACGCGCCCACTGCCCGGCCAAACTCCCGCTCACCAAAACGGCCACTGCACTCACCTTAAGCAAGCCACGCCTCTGACTCATATCCCAATCCCCTATCAGCAGTTACCGCATATTTAATGTTATATTTTTGTAAACTAACTGATTTGCGAATAAAAAAAAAGCGACTTGAGTAAATATCAAGCCGCTTGATTGAGCGAGGTAAGCCGGGCGGGATTAGAGCTGCTTCAGCAGTTCCTCACTCAACTTGAGATCGTCGTTACGGTTAACGCTGACACCGGCGGCAATAATATTGCGGGCAATATCCTGCGCCTGCTCCAGAGAATGCATCTGATAGGTACCGCACTGGTATTCGTTCAGCTCGGGAATAGCCTTTTGATCTTGTACCTTGAGCACATCTTCCATGGCTGCCAACCAGGCATCGGCAACCCGGCCTTCTTCCGGTGTCCCGATAAGGCTCATGTAAAAGCCGGTGCGGCAACCCATGGGTGAAATATCTATGATCTCCACTCCGTCACCATTGAGGTGATCGCGCATAAAGCCGGCAAACAGGTGTTCCAGAGTATGAATGCCACGCTCGCTGAGAATATCCTTGTTGGGCGCGCAAAAACGCAGGTCAAATACCGTAATGGTATCGCCCTTTGGTGTGCTCATGGTCTTGGCCACCCGCACTGCCGGTGCCTCCATCTTGGTATGGTCCACGGTAAAGCTGTCTAACAATGGCATGGGTATTCTCCCTTGGATGGCAAGCAGGCTTGCACTGTTATATGGTTTCGCGTCTCAAAGCGCTATTATTACAGCGCCAAAACACAAATGCAGCCCCTGGAGGCGGTTTATCAAGCTAGGACTTTTAACCTCGGCACTTGGGCGACTCAGGCACGGCGCTTTGGGCATCCCATTCGGCCTGAGTATAAGTGTGCATGGACAGAGCGTGCACGCCATTGGCCAGTTCTTCCGCCAATGCCTGATTCACTTCTCTATGGCGAGCCAGCAGACGCTTGCCATCAAAGGCTTCACTGACAATGATCACCTTGAAGTGCGTCTCTGAATTAGGCGGCACATGGTGATTGTGGCTCTCGTTGATGACTTCTATATGACTCGGCGTCAGGGCGAGGTGCAACTTCTGCTCTATGGTCTGGGCAACGGACATGGTAAAACCTGATATAAACTGTTGGGATTGGCGGCAGGTTACTGCGTCGGCGAACAAAGATCAATCCGGCAATTTTCAACCACCAGGGGGATGAAAACCCAATTTGAGCTGCCGATAGGTGAGATTGAGCCTGGGCTCTGTGAGTTTCAGCCTTCTTGGCAACGCATGTTGCCATTCCTGCTGCATCGGCCAGCGCATCAACAAGAGATCGCCCGAGTTAAGCCTAAGCCGCAGCTTCTCGCCGCTTTGCTTGTGTCTCAAATCAAAATCGCGCCCGGCGCCCAGACTGATTGAAGCGATATCAGCCCCCTCAGCCAGCTCAGGTTCATCGTCGCTGTGCCAACCCATGGCGTCGCGGCCATCGGCATAACGATTTACCAGCACGCCATTGCTGCCAAGCTGCCAATCCCGATCCAGCTTTTGCCTTAGCCGTAACAGATATTTGGGCCAGGGAAGCGCCCTGACCAATAACCCTGAGTAGCGATAATCACAGCCGGGATCGCCAAACCACACCTGAGTACGGGGAATGGCGTGACGCTTACCGAATATCTCAAGCTCGGGGCGAGTCAGGGGATAATGCTCCGCCTCGCGCCAAATGGCTTCCTGCTGGGCTGGATTGAGATAACCGCGCACCAGCAACATAGGCGGTTGCTCAAACCGCTGCACGCCTGTTGTCGACTCAGCAGATGAGCCAGGCTCAAGTGCAAACAGTGACTGCTGTATCTCTTTTGAACTCATGTTTAATCTCATCTTTGAACTTCATGGCATTGTTTCTCTGTGGCTTATTGCCGGGCTTAAGCCTTCTCTATTACATAATGACCAAGGCAGATTTTCGCAAATATCGCCTTGAGCGCCAGTATTTGCGATAATCCGCGCAAATTCGTCCTTTAAGCCCTGTTATATGACCAGCCAGTTCTCAGCCGCTGATATTCAGCTCACTCTGCACCGCTATCCCGAAGAGCAGGAATCCAACCTCCAGGCCTGGGATGCCGCCGATGAACACCTGCTCAAACAGATCGCCGAGGAACAAGCGCCTCAATCTGTGCTTATTATCAACGACAGCTTTGGTGCCCTGCTGTGCGCCATTCGCCAAGGTTACCCAGATGCAAAGATTCACTGGAGCTCGGATGCCCGCACTTCCCACCTTGGCGCTCGACAGAATCTTGAGAAAAACCATCTCAGCGATGCCGACATTCACTGGCTAAACAGTCGGGAAATGCCTGCTTGTGTACCCGATACCATATTGCTGAAGCTGCCCAAGAACCTCAACTTTTTTGCCTGGCAGCTGACCATGCTGGCCAATATGCTTCCCGCCGGTACCCGGGTATTGATTGGCGCCAAGGCCAAATCCATCAATCAAGCCTTGTTGGCCCTGATTGGCAAACATCTGGGCCAGGCCAGCGCCAGTCTGGCATGGAAAAAGACCCGGGTGATAACCGCCTTCGCCGATGGCCAGGCACGCGAATTGCCTGCCCCCAGCGAGTGGCCCCTTGGCGAATTCGGCCTCAATATCTGTAATCTCAGCAATGTATTTGCCGCCGGCAAACTGGATATCGGCGCCCGTTTGATGTTGGCCAACCTCCCCGAAGGTGAGTTTAGCTCTGTGGTGGACCTGGGCTGCGGCAATGGCGTTTTGGGGCTGGCGGCGGCCAAGCGTTATCCCGAGGCGAGCATTCACTTTGTCGATGACTCAGAGATGGCCGTGGAAAGTGCCCGGCTCAACTGGCAGGGCAATGGCTTTGAAGCCGAACGCGGCCACTTTTATTGGGACGACTGTCTGAGTCATTTGAGCGCCGGCGTCGCACCGGATCTGGTGCTCTGTAACCCGCCGTTTCATCAGGGAGAGGCCATCACAGATCATATTGCCTGGCAGATGTTCCTCGATGCCAGACGGCGTCTGGTGAACGGCGGCATACTGCATGTGGTCGGCAACCGTCACCTGGGCTACCACATCAAGCTCAAGCGCCTGTTTGGCAACTGCAAGACCATAGCCTCCAATGGTAAGTTTGTGATCCTGCAAGCCTCTAAATAAAAGGCCAACAAGAGTAAACCTTGTTGACCCATTCCGGCCCCCGTTGGGAACCTGGAAAGAAACAGGCCGGGAGAGACCCCGGCCTGTGTAGTTAAATTTTGTGATTTCATGCGGCAACTTGGCCGCGTCTGTAACGCAAGCCGCCAAGCAGTACCAGACTCGCGAGCGCCAGCACTGACAGGCTGCCGCCGGCATCGACTATCACAGTCGCGCCATCATCTCTGTCCCATTCGCGACTCTCCAGCGGCAAGGCATAGAGGCTATTGCTTTCATAAGAACTTATGGTTGCCACTATGTCACTGTAACCGGGTTCATAGAGGTCGATCAGCACATCATAGTGATCGCTGGGGTAGCCGCTCTCTAACGTGGTGAGCACTTCAAAGTCATCCTGGGTACTGTCTCCCTGAATGTAGAACACCTCAGTGCTGTAGTAATGCTTCCAGTCACCGCCGTTGCGGCTCAGATAAAGCTCGGCATAAACGGGCACAGACTCGGCCGGATCATTACCGTAAACATCGGCATCGAAGCGCACCGCAAAGCTGCGATAAAAGCCATCAGAGTCATAATCATCATAAAGGTAGCTGGCCGCCTCATAAAAGCTGAACTCATGGTAATAGCTGTGGGCAGTAGTGGAGACCATCCGCTGCGGCGCGGCTTGGATCTTGGGCAGTTTCTGTTTATTGGCAATCATCTGCTCGCGGGTCATGCGCTCACCGGAAACCTGAGCTCCGGTAGATTGCCACTCCTGCTGCAGTTGCTTGAGCAACTGCCTGTGTTGTGCCGCCCGTAGCTTCGCGCCTGAGCTATCCTGTTCATCGCTCGGTTGCTGCGCTTTTTGGCCGATGGAGACTTGTCCGCCGACAGGCTCCTTGGCATAGGCAGCAGGCAGAGCCCCAAACAGAGCCAAAAACAGCGACAGGCTAAATACAGTGTAAGATAATAATTTCATAGTGCTTCTCCACAGGGCGCATCCCGCGCTTATTCGGGTTTAGGGAAGGTGCGAACAAGTCCCATGTGTGCTCTGCGTCGGCTTACAGGCCTGGATGCAAGGCGTGGTTCGCAGCAAATGGCCCTAGTCCTTTGCAAGAAGCACAACATAGCAGGCAGGTCTGTAAGCCACGCCCTTCGGGGCTTTCACAGCAACCGGCTCTCTGCGTTATCCGACTTCGACAGGCCCCGGCATGCCTTCAGTCAGATGCCTTGAACGCCAATTGCTGTGCAAGCCAGAGTGCCACGAGGACTTATTCGCACCTTCCTTAGCATTATTAAAAGTCAGCCTGGGTGAACATGAGATGAACGGTTTCTGTCAGCCGATGTTCATCTTGGAAGGAGTACAACTGACCGGGCCTGAGCGAAAACCGGGGGTGAAGGACAGATAGAGAGTGAAGGCCCGGCTGGCTATTTCATCCACCGCGGGGATCTTTTACACTGGGCCAAGCGTTTCCAAAAGGGCAAAACCATGAAAAGGGGCAGTAAAATCAAGCATCAAGCTTATCACTCAAGCGGAATTATCGCGGCAAGCATGCTATTGCTGTCGCTGGCTTTCGCTCAGCCCCTGCATGCTGGCCCCTTTGCCAAGCCGGAACGAACGACTCAGGCCCAGGAGGCCAAGCTGAAAGTCCGCAGCGGCGATGAAGCCGCCAGACTGGTGAAGCAGGCTTATGGCGGTAAGGTACTCAGGGTGCAGTCTGTGAAGGGCAACGGCAACCCGGGGTATCGGGTCAAACTGCTGCAGGACAGTGGCCGAATTGTCTATGTCTCTGTGGATGCCCGCAGCGGCCGCCTGCAGGCAAACTGACAGGAAATAGCTTATGCGACTGTTATTGGTAGAAGATGATGCCGCCTTACAGGCCAACTTAAAACAGCATCTGCAAGAGGCAGGTTTCAATCTGGATACGGCATCAGACGGCGAAGAAGGGCTGTTTCTGGCGGCGGAGTATCCCTATGATGCCGCCATTATCGATATCGGCCTGCCCAAACTCAGCGGCATAGCACTGATTGAACAGATGCGCGCCAAGGGACTGGATTACCCTGTGCTGATCCTCACCGCCAGAGATGGCTGGCAAGACAAGGTGGAAGGCCTGGATGCCGGCGGTGATGACTACCTCACCAAACCCTTCCACCCCATGGAGCTCACCGCCAGGATCAAGGCTTTAATCCGCCGCAGCGCCGGTAAGGCCAGCCCCTTGCTGCAAAGTGGCCCTGTCACCCTGAATACCAGCAGCGGTGAAGTCCGACTTGGCAAACACAGCGTCAGCCTCAGCGCCTCCGAATACAAATTGCTCGAGTATCTGATGCTGCATCAGGGCGAAGTCACTTCCAAGAGTCTGCTTATCGAGCATATCTATGATCAGGACTTTGATCTCGACTCCAATGTGATTGAGGTATTTATTCGCCGTTTGCGCAAGAAGCTGGATCCCGAGGGCACGCTTGGGCTTATTGAAACCCTGCGTGGTCAGGGTTATCGCCTTAATACGCTTCCTGTCAGAGATACCCCCTGATGAAGCCCTTGCCTGCAAGGCTTTTGCCCGGTTCACTCAAGGGCCGGTTGGTGATCAGCGCCCTGCTGTTGAATCTGGTGCTCTTGCCGCTTATCGGCGTAACCCTGAGCGATGCCTTTCGTGCCCAATTGACCCACGCGGTAAAAGATGAACTCAGCGCCGCCCTTTATGGAGTATTGGCATTGGCAGAAGTGGAACAGGGCGAACTGGTTCTGCCGGAACAATTACAGGACAAACAGTTCAACATAGATCAATCCGGGCTCTACGCCTTGGTCAGTAGCCAAGGCAAACTGGTATGGCATTCGCCTTCCTTTATCGGTATGCCGCCTCCGGGCAAGCTTCCAAGCCCACCACTCGGTGAAGGCCGCTTTGGCGAAATGCTTCTCCTGGGCAAACCCCACTTCAATTACAGCTTCAGCGCCAGCTTTGCCTCGGCCTCGAATAATGGCCGGGATATTCCCTTTACCGTACACATCATCAAAGATCAGACCGGCTTTGAGCAAACCCAAGGCGCCTTCAGCCGCCAGCTCTGGCAATACCTGGGACTATTGATGCTGTTCCTGTTACTGGTACAAGGTGGCTGGCTCTGGTGGACACTCAAACCACTGGCGCGCTTTCGCGCCGAGCTCGAAGCGGTTGAGCAAGGCAAACGGCAACATCTCGGCAGCGACTATCCCAAGGAGCTGCAACAGGTCGCGACCCAGCTCAATGCCCTGATAAGCAACGAACAGCGCCAACGCCAGCGTTATCGCAACGCCTTGTCGGATCTGGCCCATAGCCTGAAAACGCCGCTGGCGGTACTGCAAAGCCTCAAGTCTTTGCCGAGCGATGCCCAAGAGCCCATCAGCCAAATCAACGCCAGCATAGGACACCAGTTGAAGCGAGCCCAAAGTGCCGGCAGCGGCGCTTGGCACCAAGGGGTGAACAGTAAAACCGTGGCCGACAAACTGCTGCGAACCCTTGGCAAGATTTATGCCGAGAAGGCGCTGGAGTTTGAAGCTGAGCTGGCAACAAATGCCCTGTTTTACGGTGATGAAGCCGACCTGGCCGAACTCCTCGGCAATCTACTGGATAACGCCTGCAAGGCAGCAAACAGCAAGGTCGCCCTCAAAACCTGGGTAAACGAAAAAGGCCTGAACCTCTGCATCGAAGACGATGGCCCGGGCATTACTGAGCAGCAAAAAAACCAGCTGTTCGAGCGCGGTGTCAGAGCCGATAACTACCAACAAGGTCATGGTATAGGACTGGCGATAGTCAAAGATCTGCTGCAGAGCTACCAAGGCCAGTGGCAAATAGATCAATCTCCCCTGGGTGGCGCCCGCTTCACCCTGTTTTTACCCAGAAGTTGAGATTGGGGAATAGTACATTCATTCCCCATCCTTACCGATTTCCAACAAGGCTAATCTTGCCAAATGGCGATAATGCCACTCTTGATACTGCCAACAAGCACAGCCCAAGTTTCCGGCAATGGATGTTTCAGCCTGCCGCTGGGATGGGCTCGAAGCCCGAATGCAGTGAAAATCAGGATATCAGAGACGACCTTTCGCACAGGCGACCCTGTGACACGGCGAGAGTTGCGCAGCAACATGCTTTCGAGCGCAAACCTGGGATGGTAAGCTGGCCGTTGTGCATGAATGCATTTGCTCCACGACTTTAGGCCGCTGACACAGCGGATATCATGGCTTTAAGCCAAAACTCACCAATGAACTTGATCCTAGCGGCTAGCTAAGTTGTAGCCCATCACCTGCGGTGCGCCTTTCGCACAGGCGATCCTGTGACGTGGCGAGAGTTGCATAGCAACATGCTTTCGAGCGCGAGTCATGGATAACGAGCTGGCCGTTAAACAGGGACGTTGTTCGAGTACGTCCCTTATCTCCTTAGATGGAGTGTATGCCGACATTTGTCTGGAACAAATGCGGTGGTAAGCTCTGCCTCGCCATCCCAGGCTCGGAAGGTCACAGTTCCACCTGTGCCTGAAAAATAGGTGTATGTCTGCAGATCTCTCAAATATTTCAAGCTATTTAGGACTAACAGAGTTGCACCAATTCCCCCCCGGTGTCGCCGAAAGCCGTTGGCACAAATAACATTGCAGAGTGACGCCCCCTCAGGAAATAACCGCTTCCCAAAGTAGCGTTGATATCCTGTCTGCGAGAGCTGTTGGTTACGCTCAATACCATGATGAAAAATCGAACCCGAATGGGGCGAAAGCTATCACAATTAGCGAAATACCTATTGACGGAGTGCCACAGTCACTTGTTATGTTTCAATGCCTCGTTCCTTAAGCATATTTTTAAAAACTATTTGAGCCCATTTAATTACTATTTCAGAATTCCCAAGTTCATCTTTATCCAGGTAAGAGATGAGGACAGGATACCCGCCGGTGGGACAATACTTTGAATGTTCAAATCCATCCCATTTCAAACCCAACCCACGAACAGGTATGCTGGGGTCTCCGTTAACCCAGTAACTTACTTTTTCAAAATATCCCGCAGATATCAGGGATTCCCCAATGTTTATGGCTTGTTCTACGGATTGAAAACAAACAGGTTGATAGGTAGTTTTATTGGTCGAAGAGCAACCTATAAACAGGAGGCTTAAAAAAGCGACATGCCAAATCCTCATAATATCTTCCTTGAAAAATAAAACCGCGATCACCGGCTTGTCCAGTGCGGCGCATTGTTATATGCCTTTTTGTTTACGATATGAAGCATAACTTTTTAAACCAAATGCAACTGTTAAACATAGGCAAAGTAACGGAATGAAATAATACAGCCAATATAATTGTTCAAAAAAGGCATTAATTGGCTTACCCGTGGTACTTTGTTCTACACTGGAAATCCAGTTATATGAATAGTAAGTGAGATACGCAAACATAAGAGTAATAGCGACCCCAACTTGCCAAAAGGAGCCAGTGAGTTCCCAGAATTGCTCTAAGAGTTCTTCTAATATTGAATTTCTACGTCCCATGTAGACTTCTCCTTTAGCATATACGCCGCCAACAGCGGCCGAGCGTAGCGAGGTCCAGTGCACGAAGTGCGCGATGCTGCTTGGCCTTGTTATGCATTTAGGCGGCACTTAAATGCAAACGTGTACTCAGCAAAAAATCAAGCCACCCACTTTAAAACAATAACTTAATCTTCTTTCGGT
>NZ_JWGX01000102.1:0-1021 GCF_000813075.1 Shewanella sp. ECSMB14102 | reverse complement strand
ACAGAGTATGGAACTACCGATGAAGGTGTGATTATTCAATCCCTTATTTCCGACGGCGCATTGTTGGTTACTCAACCTGTCGCTCAAGCCTCATTACCCGAGCCAAATTATACTTACTTATCCGAGGATCAGTTAATCCCGTAACAAAATCACCAACAATTCACAATAAAATCAACAGAAGCGCTAAGCTTCTGTTTTTTTATTAATCGAAATAAAAAATAAACCAATATAAATCATAAAATTACAAACCGTACGATCGGTGTCAAAAAATTGACTTGACCAGGTTATTCATCTAAGATCGCCCCAGAAGATTTACACTTCTTGTCAACTTGCAACCCAAAAACAATGGGCTGCAACTTTATTGATACGGATATTGCAAGCGCCGGGGGCGGGACATGAAAGCACTTATCGCAACACAAGATGGTCAAGTTAAAAGTTTGAATGGCAAGGCTTATGTCATGTCAAATGGCCAGCAAGTTCCATTACAACAAGGCGACTTGGTCGCGCACGGAAGCGAAGTTTTTGTCGATAATGATGCACAGATAGAGCTCTTACTCAGTGATGGGAGCAGTCTTAGAGGAGGAGCTGAAGTTCCTCAAGAAGTGTTGCAAAGTACAGATGCTGTAACAGATTCTGAAATTGAGCAGCTACAGGCCCTTATCGCAGCAGGAGAAGATCCAACCGCTTCATTGCCTGATACTGCTGCCGGTGGAACTCAAGGAAATGAAGGAACATCCGGCTTTGTTTCATTGGCAAGAAGTGGTGCAGAAACGCTGGCTGCCAGTGGCTACGATTCAGCAGGCTTCGAAACTGATGCTATTACACTGCAAGAAGGTTTATCACAAAACGCCTTCAACCTCACCCAAGTCGCGCCCAGTACTGTAACCTTATTGGCGCCAACCCAAGTCAATGAGGGTGGCAGTATCACCTACACAGCAGTTGTAGATAATGCCCCTCTTGAAAGTGACTTGATACTGACCCTGTCCAACGGCGCCAGCATCACCATTGCGGCCGGTCAAAC
>NZ_JWGX01000101.1:0-2502 GCF_000813075.1 Shewanella sp. ECSMB14102 | reverse complement strand
ATGTCATTGGTATGCCACCCTGCACCATCCATTACCACCACAGCATGTCGTCCTGGTTTAGTTCGGTTGGCGATCAGTTCCAGGTGCTGGTGCATGATGTCCTTATTAACAAACGGCGTGATGATGGCTTCAGTTTCTCCTGTTGCGGGACAGACTGCGCCGAAGAGGTGCGCGTATTCAAACTGCTGCTGTTTTAGCGCTCTGGGTCTACTGCCTTTCGGTGCCCAGAGTCGTGTTGTTGTATTTTGCTGACCAAATCTGGCTTCGTCCTGAAACCAAATATCAATCTGGTGTGGTCGTATATGGATAGGTGTGTGAAGGTTAGTTTCCATCAGGAAGTTTTTTAAAAGCCGTTTGAGCTTCATCAGACTGCTTGGGGTGTTTTGAACGGCTGGTTATCCGACTGAAATCAAGCGCATTAAGTAATAAGTATACATTGACCATCACACTGTAAGTAGCTTGCAGGATAATGCTGAGTTTTATATGGGTGCTTCTTTGGGGGAAGCATGCAAAGTCTTTGGCTTGGTGAACCTAGATAATTTGTTGTTTACAGCAACCTTACCTTACTGACGTTGTCCCCAGAAACTCCGGGATACCTACAATGCCATAGCTTTGCCTGAAAAAGCTGCAATCAGCGGGGTTTGTACCAAAAAGTCCTTTACCTTTAGGAAGGCTTTTTGCATAATGCCCCTCGTTCCACAGGGGTGTAGTTCCAATTGGTAGAACAGCGGTCTCCAAAACCGACGGTTGCGGGTTCGAGTCCTGCCACCCCTGCCACATTCCAGACGGCCTGCATAGCAATATGCGGGCCGTTTTCCTTTGTGTTAGAAAAGTTGTTAGAAATGTCTAAGCTGCATTTTGAATAATGATTCACTTCTTAACACTGCCAATTGTTGGCACCACTTCTGTTCTTCTGTCGTAGACATTCACCTGTCCAACGGTCTTGTGTCCGCTAAATTGCTGTTTGTCGTGAATGTTTCCATCAAAGTCTGATATACCTTTTGCCTTGATATCGTGGAACGTGAATGTGCGTTCAATGTCAGGATGAGTAACGGCGAGCTTATCCATTGCACGGCGCCAACTGCTGCGCAAACCATCAGAGGTTAATTTGCCACCACCAGTTTTGTTGATCACAAAGATGCTGGCTACACCTTCGTGCAATGATTTTGCTTCATTCATGAGTTTTTTCAGGCGCGGCGACCACGCTTTGATCTGTTTCTTGCCCGTTTTACCTTGCTGAATAAAGATCCCTTCATCCAGTATCTGTGACCACTTCAGTGAGAGAACATCAGCTTGACGTGCAGCACATAGATAACTGATTTCGCAAGCTAGCCTTAGACGAAGTTCGCAGCATTCAAGGAGTGCTCTGAATTCATGATCTGTGATGTAACGATCTCGTGACTTGTTCCTGAACTTCTTAACGCCTTTAGCTGGGTTGTGTTTGCAATGTCCACGTTCATAGCCCCATCCGAATACCACGCTGCACGCTGATAGTTCATGGTTGGCTTGTGTACGGCTTGTATTGCCTCGTATATCCATGTAACGACGAATATGATGGGGTTTAATTGTATCAGGCTCCATCTCCCCAAATACCTTATTGAACATCGCAAGCTCACGTTCACGGTCGCGTTGAGTGCGAGGTGCTAATTCTTTGAATGTTGCAGATGCCAGGTACTCGTCAGCCATGCGTTTGAATGTGTATTTGGTCAGTGATTTCTCAATAGCTGCCTCATATGCCGTCCAAACCTCTGCGCGTGTTGAAGATGCCGAGCATAAAGTAATTGTGCGTTTGCCGTTCTTCATAATGTAGCTTGTAGGCTTACCGCGAACCTTATGCAGGTATACGCCTTTTGGCATCCATGCATCTTCTGGTTTGCGTTTAGCCATTGCTTATTGCCTCAAAATTAGGAAGATTGTCATTTGCTACCACTCGATGTGTAAATGGGTAGTTTACCGCCGTCCACGTTACTACAGGCTTACCGTCACTACGTAAGTGATAATGTATTCCTTGTAACTTTAGCTGCTTGATTTGGGCGCTTGCTTTCGTATAGCCGGTTAGCTCTATTAATTGTTGCTCCGTTAGCATTTCGTTTAAAATGGTCGCCATATTAGTTATCCATAATGCTGAGCAAAGAATTAATAATCCTTTGGCTCCAATATATTTGCGACTATTTTCTCATTCATTTTTTCAAGTTATGAACTCTCAAACTGCCCAATACGGACACATTGAGCGTTATTTAGCTCAGTGCTTATCCCGCTTACTGTAAAGGTACAGACTACCTATAGTGACTATTGTAAAGAAGGCAAATAATCCCAAAATTCCCAAGATCAACGGCGCTGGAGGATCCCCTCATAATTCGGGCCTCCCAGAGGTGTTAACCAGTTTAAGAAATTCACCCCAAGCCCAGCGAAAATGCGATTCTTTGATTGAGTATTCCGGACGTCGTTTCACTTCTTTGCCGAGCCTGAGCACAGATAGCACGTTTCTGTCACGTATCGTAT
>NZ_JWGX01000100.1:0-2353 GCF_000813075.1 Shewanella sp. ECSMB14102 | reverse complement strand
CGCATTTTTACGTGAAATAGGTTCGATTTCATCAAACCTCTGCAACTCATGGATATCTTTCTACCTCCGGGTGCTCAAATCCCCTACCGGTGCTTGAACGCAGACTGAAAGAAGATTAAGTTATTGTTTTACAGTGGGTGGCTTGATTTTTTTGATTTTTTATTTCTATACAAACAGATAGCGATGCGCATTTACACTCCTCCGAGGACTAAAACGCGCATGCGTGCTATACAGCTCTTATGCCTGTCGAAGATTCAGCCTCAATTAAGGACTAATTATGAATAAGAAATTGACTCAAAGGTTTGTCGAATTGGAAAGTCAACTCAATGATATTGAGGCTACGAAGAGAATCGTCAATGGAGCCTATGGGACGTCTGAGGCGATTGATACCGAATTATTTACTGGCTGGAAAGTTAAAGTAAAAAATCTATTGGTAACAGCCTGCGGAAAAGAATCGCAGCATTTTGTGGCTTTCGAAGCAGGTGAAAAGCGTAGAACAATGGAGTCTGAATACTCCATTAAAAAAAGACTTGGTGCTATCTTTCTAGCTGCGAAGGAAGATTTTGAGGGGGGATATCTGGCTTCACTAAAATATTTGGTTCAGGCTGAAGTATTTGATAGTGAATTAGAGCAGGCTACAGAATTACTTAATAATGGGTATAAACTTGCCGCAGCCGTTATCTCAGGAGTCGTACTTGAGACTGCATTGCGAGACCTTTGCGATAGCAATTCAATTTCTCATGGAAAGCTTGACACAATGAATGCGCAGTTAGCAAAAGCAGGAGTCTATAATAAGCTTCAACAAAAGAGAATCACGGCTATTGCCGACATTCGAAATAGTGCAGCTCATGGTAAGCCTGAAGAATTTCAAGATTCAGATGTTGAAAGCATGATTAGAGATGTAGAAAGTTTTCTACTGAGCTATATGGCATAACAAGGCGCTGCTGTCGGACAAATTTTCCGCTACGCTCCAAATTTGCCGCAGAGCGCGGCGTTAGTATTCAAGAAAGTATTCATAATAAAATGAAGTTAAAAGATGAATGGAACCAACTCACTAAGAGTATAGAAAAGCTACGAATAGAAAGCGCAGATAAGGACTTGTCCGACAATTTATTAGATCTCCTTGTAGCTGGAGAGGATCATCGTTTCTGGTCGCATTTTGGTGTAGATCCTATTGGTTTGGTCAGAGCTACTTGGAAAACCATTTTTTGTAACAAAAGGGAAGGTGGTTCTACAATAGCCATGCAATTAGTACGAACAGTCACTGGACGTTATGAAATAAGCTCACAACGAAAACTGAAAGAAATTTATTTAGCCACTAAAATTACCTTAACTCTTGAAAGAAAAGAAATACTAAAACTCTATCTAAACGTTGCCTATTTCGGATGGAATATGCACGGTATTGATCAGGCATGTAAGCGTTTAGAATTGGATATGACCTCACTTACAAATTATGAGGCTGCTGGGATAGTTGCAAGACTTAAATATCCAGAGCCAAGATTTGGTAATAGTAAAAGTTTTAGGGCTGTACATCAACGAGCTAGCTACATAGTTAATCGATTAAACCAACTTAATTCTAAAGGGCAGTATGGAACCATTTAAAGTATCAAACCATTTAAGAGATATTGTATCAGCTTATCCAGAAGCAAAATTAATCTCAGAAGCTGCAAAGCATGGTGGAGAGTCCGCAAGGCAAGCCATCGCTAGGCAGTGGTTGTCTGAAGGTATTCCATTCGCCTTCAAAGATTGCCCCGGAATTTATGAATCAATTCGAGCATGGGTTGGCGCAAGATTAGATATTGACCCCAAAGAGCTGAATGTTACAGGTAGTGCTAGATTAGGTCAGTCATTATCTCCAAGAAAATTAGGCACCCCATTTAGTAGTGATTCAGACTTAGATATCTTTATTATTTCTAGCGAGCTGTTTGAGCAGTTGAAGAGCGATTTCAATCAATGGTCGTTTGATTTTGAAAGTGGAGCCATTAGCGCTTCAAATGATAGAGAGAGCCAATTTTGGAAAGATAATTTACATCGGGGTCCGAAGAATATAGCAAGGGGGTTCATAGACTCCAGTATCGTTCCAAATCGTGAACGATACAGCAACGTTTCAAATGTTGCTCAAACAATGTATCTCCTTAAAGAGAAACTTGATGTCACACCAGAAGCACCGAAGTTCAGTTACGCATCTGTGAGATGTTATAAGTCATGGGCATGCTACGTTCAGCAAATATCTTTAGGCTTTCAGTAATTGAATACCGAAAAATATGGACACCCAACGTTAATGGCGCGGTAGTTAGCCTTCGACTATGCTTTTTTTAAGCATTTAACAAGGAGGTTATTATGCCGCGCCCTC
>NZ_JWGX01000099.1:0-210 GCF_000813075.1 Shewanella sp. ECSMB14102 | reverse complement strand
TACTACCACTGTTGCAGCCGCGTGGTGCGGCGAGCCTTTCTGTGTGGTGATGATGCCTACTCGGGTAAGAATTATGACCACCGCCGTGGTTGGGTGGAATCGTTATTGTTTGAACTGGAAGCCGTTTTTGCCATTGAGATGGCCACATTCACCATCATAAAAAAAAATATGGACACCCAGCGTTAATGGCGCGGAAGTTAGCCCCCGACT
>NZ_JWGX01000098.1:0-2633 GCF_000813075.1 Shewanella sp. ECSMB14102 | reverse complement strand
CGCATTATAGGGAGCCTGAACTTTTGTGCAAGGGCTTTTTAAAAGAAAAAACCACTTTATTGACTGACTGTAGAAACCCCGCTCAACCACACAGCTTACCTACCAATTAACCACAGACTTATCCACAAACTGAGTTGTATAAGCAATTCTGCTAGTCAGACTCAGGAGAAAGATTCATCCCATGTAATACACCTCATTAGCCATGAAACCAGTCAGAAATAATTGAGATTCAGCATAATTGCTGAAATGTTTTCTCATCCCGTACAGGGTTGTGCCTAAATTCATAGCCTAGAAACAAGAATCCCCAAGTTTAGCTGCACGGCTCAGCGACTTTGAGTACCCGGCATCTTCATACATGCCGATGATAAAATAACTGCGCCAACTAACTTAGCAATCACATAGCTATATTTTTAGTCTGGGGCAACTTAGAGCATTAGTGAATAGCTATAGATAAACGATTAATACCTACCACTCTTCATTAGCTCAGTTGCGGCCGCTGCATTTATCAAGAATACGCACGGACAACTATGTCCTTAACAGCCCTGCTGGGTGCGAGTCGAACTAGTGTTAATACTTGGGTCGCAAATTACCTGGCTGATGGGCTCAATGGTTTGCTTGATAAACCTAAACCCGGACAACCCAATCAACTCTCTCATCAATTAGAGCAACTTAAAAAGTTTATCGAGAAAAATGCCATCAAGCAGGATGGTGGACGCTTAATAGCTGAAGATATCAGAGTTTATATCGGTAACGACCTGCATGTGAGCTATAGCTTGACCAATGTGTACCGCTTACTCCATGCGCTTGATTTCAGTCTCATCCCGGGTCATCTTCCACTTGAGCGTGTGGATGTGTGGTTCCAAGACGAAGCCAGATTTGGCCAAAACGACAAGACTTTGGGCAAAACGGAGTAGCCGTCCCCGTGCCGTCGAACAGCAGCAATTTGATTATGGGTATCTGTTTGGGGCAGTCTGCCCAAGTAACGGTAAAACGGAAGCATTGATTACGCCCTTGGTCAACAAAGATGCCATGATGCTTCACCTTGACTCACTTTGATTAAGTTGCCCACTTATTCCCCAGAGCTGAACCCAATGGAGCAAGTTTGGCAATGGCTCAGACAACACTGTCTTTCCAACCGAGTATTCGATTGCTACGATCAAATTGTTGAGTAAGTATCCCGAGCCTGGAATACCTTCATTGAGGATACTGGTCGGGTGAAATCTCTGTGCTCCAGGGGCTGGATAGAGCAGGGACTGGATAAATCTGACCAGATAAACCAGTCGAGCCATTCTCAACATATCCACAGCACCATCTCACATGGGGGGCGAAAGACATCTGCTCATCAAGCACAGCTTGATAGATGGCTGTAGCGCGAAGCAGCTTGGCTGCGAGCTGAGGGGCACACACTGCGCCAGCAGCTTTGGGCTGCATGTTAAGTCGTGCTCGCTGGAAGCGAGACAAACAAAAAAGTGAAAATAAAATTGGGCGTCTGGCGATGACCAGCTTCGAGCAAGCTCTCCGCGTTCGTCTGTCGCATCAAACTGAGTTTGATAAACACGACAACCTCACCCTACTCCACATGGGATTGTGCCTCACTGCGTTCGGACTCTTTATCTTCCCCATGTGAGAGTGGACATATCAAAATGCTATTAAAACGAAAAATCCCCAACACAGAGTGCTGGGGATTTTCATTTTATTGGGCGTCTGGCGATGACCTACTCTCACATGGGGAGACCCCACACTACCATCGGCGCGATTGCGTTTCACTTCTGAGTTCGGGATGGGATCAGGTGGGACCACAATGCTATTGTCACCAGACAAATTTTGTTGCTGCTATTTAGTGCCTAGCAGCTGAATATGGTGCTGATACCCAGAATCGAACTGGGGACCTCATCCTTACCAAGGATGCGCTCTACCGACTGAGCCATATCAGCAAATTCAACTTTGATTTCACTTTATCTAAAGTGAAAATCTTAAATTGGGCGTCTGGCGATGACCTACTCTCACATGGGGAGACCCCACACTACCATCGGCGCGATTGCGTTTCACTTCTGAGTTCGGGATGGGATCAGGTGGGACCACAATGCTATTGTCACCAGACAAATTTTGTTGCTGCTATTTAGTGCCTAGCAGCTGAATATGGTGCTGATACCCAGAATCGAACTGGGGACCTCATCCTTACCAAGGATGCGCTCTACCGACTGAGCCATATCAGCAAATTCAACTTTGATTTCACTTTATCTAAAGTGAAAATCTTAAATTGGGCGTCTGGCGATGACCTACTCTCACATGGGGAGACCCCACACTACCATCGGCGCGATTGCGTTTCACTTCTGAGTTCGGGATGGGATCAGGTGGGACCACAATGCTATTGTCACCAGACATATTCTTACTGGTTAATTGTCCGTCTGACGGTATTGCTCCAGCTTTATCAGCCAAACAATTACCTGCGTTATTAACCTTTGTTCTTCAATTCAGAAAGCTGTTGCTTTGAAATATGGTGGTCGCTACTGGGATCGAACCAGTGACCCCCTCCTTGTAAGGGAGGTGCTCTCCCGGCTGAGCTAAGCGACCGGTATTCTTGGCTGTGCTCTTTTCAGAGCTTGAGTTCAAACTTCAATCAAGTATCTAAC
>NZ_JWGX01000097.1:0-2926 GCF_000813075.1 Shewanella sp. ECSMB14102 | reverse complement strand
GCGCCGTCATGCAGGGTTCAAACTTCTGCTCCTTTGCCATATTCAGAGAAGCCCGTTTGTGCAAACAGGCGGGCTTTTTCGTATCTGAGTTTTGATGATTTCCTTGGCTTGTGGCCTTGTTGAATTAACGCACTGATAAGGCCTGGAAAAATGACAGTCACTAATATGTAGTGCATATTGACAATAAAATAGTGGGGGAAGGGAGTTAGCTAAGGGACTGGATATAGTCTGCAATGTCAGTGCGCCCCCATTCATGGGCAAATTCAAGGGCTCCCATGTCCTTCATCGTCTGGCCGGTATAACGGATCCTTGTATCTATACCCGCCTTCACTAACCGCTTCACAATATGGAGGTGGCCATAATGTATTGCAGTAAAAAGGGGATTGCGGTCTGGCTCAGAAATATCGAGTCTTGCGCCAAGGCCGATGAAGTAGTTCACAATATCTTCGTTGCCATTCGAAGCCGCCCTATGGATTGGACTGCTGCCACTGATACTGTCTCTGCTATCGATATCGGCTCCCAGCTTGACCAAAGCCTGGCACAACTCCAAGTCGTCATTATCAGCAGCAATATGAAGCAAGCTGCCCAGTGGTGTTTGTAACTGAATCAGCTCAGTGTTCATTGATAGAAAGTCGATTGCATCAGCGGTTCTCTTCTCCCTGATGCATGTCATCAGAGCCCTTAATTTCAGTATTACAGCTTCGTTCACTTATTTATCCGTCCTGAGTTAGTGATTCCCTGTGTGTATCAAGCCTAGTGTTTTCTGGAGTATGAGATTTATCAATAGCCGCGTGCTGGTTGAGTTTTACCTACAATACATGGGCAAATATTCACCATTGGCCAGTAAATCTATGCTGCCGAACAAGGTTCATATGACGGCTTGTTTTATCAATACCTGTAGTGCCGCATTTATTATCTGAATTCTTGAGTACAAGTTTGACAGAAGGCTACGGCACCCACTAGGTGCAGAAATTCTTACTATTAGGGTTATCTGGGTTCAGGACTTGTATCCTAAAGTCCGGCGCCAGATTGAACCGTTTTATAACGCTCGATATTCGGTCAGATGTTAATGCAGAACCGAAATCCGAGAAGAATGGGATTGGATCATTATTGATAGCCCACATGTCATTCATTGTCTTGGCTAATTCTCTGGCTTGCTCCCAATCACCTGCAAATATCTTGGAGTAATCAAAATGCGGCCATGCCGCAATATCATCCTCCTCTGCCGAATCTTCGCTGAAGAGAAAGGATACACTGATCTCCGAGTGCCAAGGAAACACGCCTACGTCAATGATCCTTAGCTCTTTTTCGCCAAAGTTAGCTAAAGCTTGCCGCAATTTCCCTTCTAGCAGTTGCTCAATGTTTTCTCTGCTGTATTCCATATCCATTCCCATTTCTTTTGATGTCTTAATTAAGCTGTATAGCTTTATATGAACTGTTAGACTTCGCGCCTACTGACCTTTCCCGAGATTAGTATCAAGGATGAAAAATGTCGCATGTAGTCTTGCAAGCCGATGTTCAGCCATTTAAATTAAAAATACAGTAAAAACTACTATGCCCATAACTCTTGTTGTAATTGTACGAATTTTCCAAGCCTTACCAAGTCCAGCAGTAATGTAACATGGTCTTGCTAGAATTTGATTGCACTTAAAAACTTAGAAATAGAGTTGTGTAACTTGAAAACACCAAACTCTATATCTACGTAGTACACGTTGCCTTCATTTTTTGGACCACTACCGATAAAAATCATTTCATCGCCTAGGGTGACCGCAATGGGGTTTGCATCAATACCTTCAAGATAAGGGTTATACCTTTCACGGATAGCCGTTACCTCTTCTGGCTGGATTATTTCAACTATCTCCAACTTCTTGTCAGGTATAAAATCACTCAACTCCTTATACTGAGCTACATCTATGTATTTTCCGATAATTTCTTCTGTGATGCTTTCCATTACTTCCCCGAGAGGTATCACGCCTCAAGTAGCGCTTCAGTTAGTTGACTTGTTAATTGAAAACTGATGTAAAAAGCAAAAATTAAGCTATCCACTGTAAAACAATAACTTAATCTTCTTTCTGTCTATATCAATATGCAACACCAGATGCAGATGATTACTCATGATGGTGAATGCCGCCACATCAATGGCAAAAACGGCTTCCAGTTCAAACAGTAACGATTCGACCCAACCACGGCGGTGGTCATAATTCTTGCCTGAGTAGGCATCATCACCACACAGAAAGGCTCGCCGCACCACGCGGCTGCAACAGTGGTAGTAGGGCGTATCTTCAAGGCTGATTTGAGTTCGGCGAGGGCGCGGCATAATAACCTCCTTGTTAAATGCTTAAACAAAGCATAGTCGGAAGCTAACTACCACGCCATTAACGCTGGGTGTCCATATTTTTTGTAAACACAAAACTCAACCCAAACCAAAAATGCCAAGCGTGCTGAATCACTCTTAAATTGTTTGTTAAGCATTATTTTGAGAAGCCATCGTTGAATTGTTGGTGGATCTTTGACAGTTCAATCTCTTCTAGAGGCACATCTGCGCCGGGCATTGCATTACCCTTATAATTTATATTTCCATACGGAAAAACATATGGATTTTCTTCGGTAATTTCAGAAAGATTGATGTCAATTAACAGCTTTGATTTTGGACATCTCGTACTTCGAAAACCATTGCCATTTACATAGGGCATCTTTTTGATTGCTTGAGCCAGTATATTGTTAGAACAACGTAAAAACTCACTGTTAACAAATATGTACGACTGGTTTTCTAAAGTTTCTCTGCCAACAAAAGCTATAAAACTGATGTTTTTGTACAGTTCATTGAACTCAAAGACAACAGGACGATTAAGCCCAAGTTGCTCAATATCATTAAACTGGAGGGTGTTCAAAATTCTGTGTCACGTTAAAAATCACAGATCGATGT
>NZ_JWGX01000096.1:0-2928 GCF_000813075.1 Shewanella sp. ECSMB14102 | reverse complement strand
CTCCTCACCGTTTAACCATGAGTGGTGCACTTATTATCTGAATTCGGGTTCTCTTGTCCTGTATTCTCTTATGCGGACCTACCACCTAAGGTTAAGACCCTTGAGATTACAATCGTCAGGTGCTGTAGCACGGACCTCTCTAACGTACTCGTTCCAATCGCTATTGCTTAACTTTTGCTTAATTTCCTGATCAATTTGAACTTGAATTTTGTCACATATCTTGGCTAATTCATCTCGTTTTTTCTTCCATTCATTTAGCTCTGGTTCATTTATTTTATCAGCTGTAATTCCTGCGAAATAGAGCTTGGATTGGTCTGATGAAAGTTTCAATAATTTTCCATTATAGACCAGACCGTCATCTTCAATACCCAGAGCCAAAATTTGTGAAGGTCTGTCTATATTTTCAACAAAAAAATAAGACTCACCATCTTTCTTTATTTCAGCCAAGATCTCCTTGCCCGTGCTAGCTTTCACATAACTGTAAGTCCCTATGTACTCATCCTTACTCTCACCACAACCAGTCAACGCTGCACTCGATAATAAAATCACTATCCATTTTTTCACTTCTATTGCTCCTTAATTTAAGTTTATAAATCGCATAACGCCCTGTTAAGGTGTGAGCAACGCAATACCGAAGCTCCCGCATGCCACCTTAAACACTAAAGACAACGCATGATAAAAATGCCACGCGTTGCGAATCACTCTTAAACAGATTGTTAGGTGTTTTTACGCTTGAGGTATTTTGGTACTGATGACTTAATATACGTTTCATTAGCAGACTTTTTTCGGTTACATACCGCACAAAGCAATTGTAAATTAACCAGGTCGTTACAACCGCCTTTTGCTAATGGAATCATATGATCAATCTGGAATTCTTCCTCAAGCTCCTGCACTAGATTTGAGCCACATTCATTACAGACACCACGATCACGAGAAATCAAAATTTTCTTTACTCGCTCAGGCCAGCGCTCTCTCTGAACCCATTTTTGAGGTAGTTCATCGAGATCGTTAGCGCCATTGAAGCCTATTTGGTGCAATAGGCTCGATAGATAAAAGCACAATTGCCTATCATGCAAAATCCTATCCGAGAAGTCCTCCGCATATAAAACTTTCAGCTCTTCTAATTTAGGTTGGGCAGAATTTAAGATTCTTGCATAGCAATCTTGCAACTGCTCCATCGTATCGTCACAATCTATGAACTCCCAATACTCTTCTTCGTCTCGCTCGTAAAGCTGACCTATATATGAAACCAAACTTTCAGCGCCTTGTATTGGAATTTGTTTCTGTAGACGGTGAAAACTAATCATTTCGCAGAAATCTTCCAGAAACCAAACAGCATACTCACCATGTAAGTCTTCCAACCTTTCAGTTGCAAAGAACTCGTCAAACACCCACGTACCTAAATAATAAGAGAGTCCTCTCTCTAAAGGCTTTAACAATAGATCAGAAGGTTCGTAATACCCTTTGAGATGACTCTTAACCTGATCATACAAGTACATCCCTGTCCAATTTGGATCGTGTAAGTTTTTTATTCCGTAACCAAAAAGCTTCAAAGCTACCGTTACATATAAATTATTCATGAAATATCCAATTAACACCTAACGCTTCAAGAATAGGCGCGCGCTTTTTGCGCGTCCTTCTTGCTTGACTTGTTACGTGCCTTTAACTCTTTCGTGAAAGAATCCCATAGAGCTACACATTCTTTAGCTAATTCGAGCGAATCTAGGAATTCTTCTCCACTTAATACTGTATATTTACACTTCATGACTTCACCGCCACCACTACCGGTGTACCAAGTCGAAGTATGCCTTTGTTTTCCTGTTATATGTGGCTGCCTGCTGGTGCGTAAAGAACGAGTGAGCTTGCAGTGTTTTGATCCATTTGCCAAATCAGCACAGATCATCAATGCTTTATGTTGGTTTATGTAATCATCTATCTCTGCTGCCTTAACCCCAAGAACATTCAAATGAATGATCCAATCCCGGATATGATAGCAATGGATAAAAAATGATATGACATCATCGTCATAGGAATCCTTATCATGTCCCGAAGATGAGAAGATACCTTCATATATTGCCTCAATACGTGATAGGTATCTTTTTGTTCTCTCGATCTGCTCCAATCTATGACTCCATGAGCACGTAACAGCTGTATAGTGCGCATGCGCGTTTTAGTCCTCGGATGAGTGTAAACGCGCATCGCTATCTGTTTGTATTGGCTGGATATAATAAAGTTTAGTCCAAATATCCCTTGCAGCTAAACGCGCATGCGCGGTTTCCAAACCTATTATCTACCAGCTGTATTTTTTTAACTTTATGAATTTAATGTTATTTTCTAAAATGTTACAGAAATAACGCGCAAACTTAGCTGCAAATTTCCGGTATTTTTCCTGGAACGGCAATAATACTGTATAGAAAATCAGTTCTTAGGCACTTACCATGAGCGCTTCAAGCCCTGCAAATAGGGGCCTTAAAACCAAGCGCCCTAAAACCCAGGTCTTACAAAAAACGCTAAGTAAAGCCATGGCTACCGCACGGGTCCAAACTCTGTTCGTCCCTGCATTTCGCTGAAAACAGAAAAGTGTTGCTGTTTCTGACCTTAATTAAGCTTAAGGAAGCGCTAAAGCCAAGCTATTGAATTAGCTTTACAATAGCCAGTACTGAATGTGAAAACAATTAGCCAAAGGTCAAGTTTTGACAAAGGCAACAACACACTGATTTGGTTTGTTTTTGAAGCGGAATTGACTGGGGGTTTGCATTCTTCCCTGTTTTCGACGGTCACAGTCCCACCAGAACTAGAGCCAGAGCCTGAAAATGAGCTGCATTTCTGCAAGCACTTCAGATATTTCAAGCTACTCCATTCTCACAGAATTTCAGCAACTCCCGCTCGAAGCGGCCGCAGGGCGTTGATGACAATCGCGTAGCGAGG
>NZ_JWGX01000095.1:0-3084 GCF_000813075.1 Shewanella sp. ECSMB14102 | reverse complement strand
GGCTGGTCTTAATGGGTTGTTGGATTCATAACGTGATGTTTTTTAATAAAATAGGTTGGTTTTTGTGGGGGTTTTAAGTGAAGGCCTTTTGCAAGGTAATCGGAAAAGTAAGATCTGAAGCGGGTTTGCTGGACAGTAGAACTGAAATTCAGGGGATTGTGGGCACTGGTGGGCAAAAAATTTTTCTGTGTGGGCAATCGGTGGACAAAACCAAAAGAAAAAGGGTTAGCATTTCTGCTAACCCTTTGTTTTATTTGGTGGGGCGGCGTCATCTGAATTTGCTTTTTATCTTTTTGTTTTTTAATGATTTATATTGATTTGACTTTATCTTTGGTACACCATTTGGAATACCAAGTCTTAATGTGCACTACTCTTTAAAATTTCTATTGATTTTTAATTAGTTATGAAGAATTCTCCTTTTGGAGTTGAGTTCAGCATCCTAAACGTTGATTTGGTTACTTTGGGGCTACTTGCTGAAAGCAGAGTAGTATAGCTTTGTTGCCTCAATCAACTTTTGAGTATCAATATATTGGTCTCGCTCATTTGCTAAATAGATAAGATCGTAAAGTGTGGTGATGCAGTGCTTTAGATCGTCATTTTGCACTTGTAATTCTTGGATTGCTTGAGAGTCTTTCTCTGTAGTTGGTGGCCTTTTCAACCGAAGCTCCAGTTTCTTATGTTCAAGGGCCATTTGCTTGATTAGATTTTTTTCTGCCTTTCTGCCTTTCTGCCTTTCTGCCTTTTTGGCTTTTAGCTCTTGTTTAGACGCTAAGAACTTTTCATACCCACCGTTTATCAACAGTGTAAGGATTTCCGCTTTCTTCTGCCCACGGCACATTTCGTCAAGTTGATTTAACACGGCTTTGGGCATGCTGACTGACAGAGTACCAATTTTCTTTTCCTTGCGATGTAGCATTACACGCCAAGCGTTCCCCATCGCTCGGGAAAGATTCTTGATGTCACTGGCACTTAAATGATGAGCCTGAATGTGATTTAAGAGTACAAGTTTAATGTTCTCCATACTGGGCGAGCACTCAGTAATCTGGATTTGTTTTTGCTTTAACAGATAGCGCCTGACCCACTCTCGCGCAGCAGGCGTGTCTACGTTGAGAAAATCGAATCGTTTAAGGATATCTGGAGGTGATAATTGGTGGTCTTTCAACATAAAAAGTAGCCCAAACTGAGTTATTACATGTAACATAACATGTGTTACATTTGCTGAACAATGGCTGTTTTATTGAGTTTTATGTGGTATATCTGACCAAATTCATAGGTAAGTGATAATTCAGTTAATGTATCTCCTAAGCTCAATGACTGGTGCTTCACCAGAAACTAGGTTTGTCCTGTTCGCTTGGGCTGCTCGCCTCGGCAATGGCTTTCAATCTGGGACTATGGAGGTACTCGCAACTCACCTGGGAATCTCAAAACGCCATCTTGGTGTGGCTTTGGATTACTTGGTTCGTGAGGGGTATCTTTGGAAAATTAAGAGCCCCTTGGAAGCGCTCAAAGGTGACAAAAGGAAAGTTCGCTTTGACTATTGCCTCACGCCTGAAGCGTGGCAAATGTGGTCTGATTGGGCTTGTGCAGAGTGTAATTGGAAGGACGAAATTGACCATGTGCTCAGGCTGCCACAATCAAATGAGGTAGTTGGATCTAAAAAACGGTCAGCCATAACAGCGCAAATGCGGTTGGTCTGGATAGCACTATTAATGGCGTCCAACAGGGCTGGATATGTTGTCGGTGTTGACTTTGGTACCTTAAGCAAGATGCTGGGAATGTCAAAAGAGCAGTTTTACCGAGCGGCTAAGGCATTATCCCGCAAAGGTGTAGTATCAATTGCAGTAAGCCACTTAGCACGCACTCCTCTGTTTGGACCAACACCTCCTGTATACAAACTCCAACCTCAGTCGACAAAATGGAAATTAATAAAGTTAGGGGTTTCGCTCGGGGATAGTCAATTAGCCCCTCTTAGATTCTTATTTAAGCTTGAGGATTTTTATCTGAAGGCTGCAAAGCATTCGCGAAAAGGACGATTGCCTTCCCAGTCATCTGATTTGCCAGATCATAGTTATTTTGAATTAGCGAAGATTTTTCATAATCAGAAGCTTCGGGCCTTGGTTTACCATGTTTGCAGGTCGGCAATTTTTTTACTCGCCCCATGCTATTCATCGATTAGTGAACGAGCTGATTTACAGGATGAGCCTAATCAGACGAGGAGATACTCGGAAGTAGCGCTACGTGAGCGGGTTAAGTCTATATTAGAAAATGGCTTGTCTTCCATGGATATGAAGAACTTTGCAAAGGCGAACAAGAAGCAGATAGTAGATGAATCATCTGATGTTGACGGCGCTGATTGGCTTGGAGTGTTTACCCTCCGTGAGTTGACGAACGAGGTGGCCAATTTAGTCCAACTAGTCTCACGGCAATTGCGAGTATTTGTTGGCTGTTTGGGTGGCGAACTACGTGTGTTGGAACACCAAAAGAATGAGCATATGGCCACTATATTACACGATCAGGCTGTATCTTTTTTGGAGCTTCACACAGAGCCAGGAAAAGAGGCGAAGCAGGTCTGGGTCACTTCCTGCGTGTTGAGTGTGCTTGTTCCTAATGAAGAAAAATACGACAACTGCTTGGTGCTAGGTGATGTGTTGTTGATGACTAACTCCAGAGTGACTCATCCTTCCATTCAGCAAGTGGACAAGCTCATTTGTTACTGATTTAGTGAGCTTCCCAAGCTTTGCTGATTCGGATTAGTAGTATATTAACAATAAAGGGGATTCTATTTAGTATGCGTTTATTGGAAAGGGTATCTAGCAAGCAACAGTAAAACTCTACTGGCAGTAGTCATCATGTGAATCAATCACGAAGGATGACTATCATGTTCCATTTAAACGCTTTCTCAGCCATAGCCAATCGCTCCCTTTGGATTCCCGAGTACCTTGAGATTATTGAAAGGACACTGGATTTATCTTTGGCGCAATTTAACCGAGTGTGTGTGCTGAGATTTGACCTAAGGTTTCCTGAGTCAGAACAGTAAAAATACAGGACAGCCATATCTTTTTGATGTTTCACACTGATGCTAAA
>NZ_JWGX01000094.1:0-3230 GCF_000813075.1 Shewanella sp. ECSMB14102 | reverse complement strand
CATCATCGGCGAATCCGGTCGGGTTGAATGAACGCTCTTCCAGATAAGTACTGAATAGGCGGAAGCCCCAGTCACCAAAACCGGTTTCAAGACGATAGTTGACCTCAAAATCAACGCCAGAAGTGATACTGGATGCCGAGTTAAAGGGTTTCTCGAAATAATTGACGATTTCATGAGTGGTGGGATCTCGCCTGAGTAAAGGACAGAATTGATTATTGGTTGAACTGGATTGGTAACAATACTTAACGACTGCGGCACCGCTGAAATTATTGATCACATTCTCCATATCAAACTTCCAGTAGTCCACGGTCAAGCTGAAGTTTTCCAGATAAGATGGCGTATATATAAAGCCCAGAGTGAAATCATTCGCGACTTCGTTTTTTAACTCAGGGTTACCAACGATAAAGCCTGGTCGGGTTGAACCATACCATTCTTGGGAAGGTTCAAAGGTAGTTGGGATCCCTTGGGCTGCACAGTTAGCCAGCACATTACTTAAATATGTGGGGTTAATTCTATTGCGATAACTGGCCGCGCAATAGTCATTTATTCCTCTGAATGTTTGGCTGGAAGGGTTAAATAATTCGGCTATGTTGGGAGCTCGCACTGACTTGGAACGGTTGGCTCTAATTCGAAAGTCGTCATTGAGCGCCCAGTTGAATCCCACTTTCCAGGCGTTATCTGAGCCGGAGGTAGAGTAGTCCATATAACGAAATGCAGTTTCAAGAGTTAGATCCTGCACTAACATAATGTCTTTTAGCAATGGAACGGACAATTCAGCCGATGCTTCAGTCACATCAAATTCGCCTGACAGAGGTTGAGAGCTGTTGTTAAATATAAGACCTTCTCGCATTGCCGGGTCTGGCAGTGTATCGGCAGTCTCTTTTCGATACTCCAAACTGAATGCGGCAGCGATAAAACCCGCAGGCAGCTCAAACAGATCACCGCTGACAGAGGCGCCGGCAACGTATTGATCGATTGATGAGCGGCGAATGGCATCTGTGCTGACCCAATTGTAAGCGGCTTTATCATAAAGGTCGCGACCAAACACATTCAACGGCTTACAGCCATTGGCTCTGGCATGTTCACTACGACATACCAAGGCACCATTTTTATCGCGGATAACATCGACAGCATCCTTAAAGCGCTGCTCGAACATCTCACCGTACCACTCGGTATCGGCTTGAACATGGCCAACAGTGGCATAAACATTGTATGACCAGGTATCGGAGATTGCGCCTTCAAGCCCCAAAGCTAAGCGGGCTGTGGTTCGCTCTTGACTGTATTTTCGGTTACCAAAGTCGGACGCCAAGTAACCAACTCTGGCACCGTCACCTGGCCGCCTTTCGGCCGCTTTGACCAAACTTGCAGCTTCGGACGAAAGAAAAGCATTATCTACATGAAGCGGAATAGTGAGGAATGCCGGAGAGCTTTCACCATAGGCTTCTGACTTGGCATAGCTGGCTTCCATGGTAAATTTATGATCATCATTAATGTCATAGTTCATGAAAGTAAAGAAGTTAATCCTGTCCAACGGCGTCTTAATAAAGGAGTTTTCGGCAAAGCTATAGCCTTCGCCTCCAAGGTAATCTATCCGGCCATTAGTGAGTTTGGGCAGAGGTTGCCCCAGCTTCATTGGGCGAATTTTACCGTCATCACTGAAAGTGTATTTTTCTCCGGCTCGGGTGGTGAACGCTCCGCTCTTGGTGTAGGCGGCCAGGACCTGTTGACCATAACCCCACATTATTGCTTGGGGATCATTCGGGCCGCTGGCATTGGGATTTCGCACTACAATCGGCGCTTCGCGCAAAAAGTCCCTGTCCATATGTGCAATCTGCCCCTGTCGCGACCAACTTATGTTGGTTACGAAATTGGCTTTGCCAATATCAGAGCCGAAGGTCAGTGAGGCGTATTCCTCTTCACCTCCAGATTGTGTTGGTCTGGTGGTAGAGGCATCCAGCGCCAGCCCATCAAAACTGGTCTTGGTCACTATGTTAACTACACCGGCAATGGCATCAGAACCATATACTGCCGATGCCCCGCCTGTGGTGATTTCGATACGCTCAACTATGGCTGTTGGAATATTATTCAAATCTACAGCACCTGAGCCCGGTGAGCCGGCCACAAAGCGCCGGCCATTCACTAATATCAGAGTTCGATTGGAGCCCAATCCTCTCAGGTCAGTGTTATTTAAACCGCTGGCAAAAACAGAGTTGTTGGTGGTTTCCGGTGACAGACCAACCAGGGTATTAGGCATCTTATGCAGAAGATCTGCGACGTTGGTAACACCGGCATCAATAAGACCGTCACCAGTGATTACGGTAACAGGGGTCGGGGCCAACTCTCCTATACGTTTAATTTTTGAACCTGTGACTTCGATACGTTCTATGGGTTCATCTTTATCTTTAGCGTAGCTGGTTCCAGAATAAACAGCACAGCCGGCAGTAACTAAAAGACAGAAGCGAATTGCTTTTGCGGTTGTAGATACAGAGGTCATGACTATCTCCTTGAGAAATTATAGTTTTCATATTTCTTCTTGTTTGTCAGATACGGAAATGACCAATTAATGATTCAATTTATTACATGTGTTAGCAATAGATTGACTTTGGGTGATTTTGAGAGAGTTTATTGTTCACAATTTTGCTACATAAATTTTTTGATTAAAAATTTTGCAACCGGTTAAAATCTGTCTGTATTTTTTGTTAAATGGATTTTCATACGTTATATCTATGTTTCTATTTAGCGATTTTTTGTTGACATTTTAAATTGTAAGCAATTATTTTTATTTGTTTTACAGTGTGTTATGCGTTATTTTTTGCGGGTTAGCACTGTCTTTATTGTTTGAAAAGCCATGAGGGGATTTTTCGGTAGGATAGGTATCTTTAATCGGGGGGACTTTGGAGAGGATATACCGGATGTGTTATTGTTAACTTCGAGGTACCGACTTTGATCCAATTTAAAAGAAAGCGCTCTTGAGTAAACAGGAATAACCGGCAGTAACCAAACTTTGCGTGTGGATATAAGCGAAGTGGCTTAAGAGGGAACCCTGATATCCAATCCACATCTATCTAACAGGGTTTTAGTTAATTAGGGAAGGTGCCGATTACTTAAAGCCACTTGCTGTTATGCAAGTGGCTTTTCAGTAACAATAGAATTAGAACTTATAGTTTACCCCCACAGTGAGTCGTTGACCCAGCATGTCGTAGTAAGCACCTTGGTTATACACGCCTGGC
>NZ_JWGX01000093.1:0-1878 GCF_000813075.1 Shewanella sp. ECSMB14102 | reverse complement strand
CTCTCATCAGGAGGATCGGTCAACCGATCCTTATCTGATCTACGTTGCCTCATTGAGGGGCGTTTTTTTATGAAATGTTCAACTTAGTCTGTGTAATTGAACAGTGATTTGACTGTTTCCAGCGTTTCATCAATGGTCTTGATGCTGGAAGGGCAGATAAAGATAGTATCATCACCGGCAATAGTGCCCAGAATACCTTCTGGCTTGCCGATGGAGTCCAACAGCCTGGCAATTAACTGCGCCGCCCCCGGGCTGGTACGTACCACTATCATGGCTTGGTTATGATCCACATCCAATACCAGATTCTTCAGTGGGCTGCCGGCAGTTGGCACCCCAAGTTCGGCCGGTAAGCAGTAGACCATCTCCTGCTTGGCGTTACGGGTGCGCACGGCACCGAACTTGCTCAGCATGCGCGAGACTTTGGACTGGTTGATATTGGCAAAGCCTTCGGCTTGCAGTGCATTGACTATTTCACTCTGGGAGCCGAAGCGCTCCTCTTTAAGCAGAGCCTTGAAGGTTCTGATTAGCTCATCCTGATTTTTGCTTGCTTGCATTATCTTCTTCTGTCGTTATTCAGAAAATCTCGCTCATTCTGCATATCAAACGGGTAAGTGTCAACAAACACCCAAGATGCCTGCATAAAAATGCAGTTTGGGTCATTTGTTGGGTAAAAGAAGCCTCAGTAGGCGAGAGCAAATGCTGAAGTTAATTCAGCTTTTGATGAAGCAGAGTCATATGACTAAGGGATAATTGCTATTTTTGTGACGATCCTTTAATGTTGCGCCATCACAGAATTAGATCTATGTCACACATAATTCCGAGAATTGACGGAGATAACTATGAAAGTTGCTGTACTAGGTGCTGCTGGTGGTATTGGCCAGGCTCTTGCCCTTCTGTTGAAAACCCAATTACCTGCCGGCTCTCAGCTGTCACTCTATGATATCGCCCCCGTAACGCCTGGGGTTGCCGTGGATCTGAGTCATATCCCGACAGCAGTTGAAGTTAAAGGTTTTGCCGGTGAAGACCCAACACCTGCACTGGAAGGTGCTGATGTGGTGCTGATCTCTGCCGGTGTTGCCCGTAAGCCTGGCATGGATCGTTCTGATCTGTTCAATATCAATGCCGGTATCGTCCGTAACCTGATTGAAAAGGTGGCTGCGACTTGTCCCAAGGCGCTGATCGGTATCATCACCAACCCAGTGAACACCACTGTGGCCATTGCGGCTGAAGTACTGAAAAAAGCCGGTGTTTACGACAAGAACCGTCTATTCGGTGTGACGACTCTCGATGTCATCCGCTCTGAAACCTTTATCGCCGAAGCCAAAGGGTTGAATGTTGCCGAAGTTAAAGTCAATGTGATTGGCGGCCACAGCGGTGTGACCATTCTGCCTCTGTTGTCTCAGGTTGAAGGTGTCAGCTTCTCCGATGAAGAAGTTGCTGCCCTGACCAAGCGTATTCAAAACGCCGGTACTGAAGTGGTTGAAGCCAAAGCCGGTGGCGGCAGCGCGACTCTGTCCATGGGCCAGGCCGCTTTC
This sequence comes from Shewanella sp. ECSMB14102, assembly GCF_000813075.1. Lineage (NCBI taxonomy): Bacteria > Pseudomonadati > Pseudomonadota > Gammaproteobacteria > Alteromonadales > Shewanellaceae > Shewanella > Shewanella sp. ECSMB14102. The sequence continues at coordinate 343 of NZ_JWGX01000093.1, read as the reverse complement.
CGTTTCGGTCTGTCGCTGATCCGCGGTCTGCAGGGTGAAGCCAATGTGATCGAGTGCGCCTATGTAGACGGTGGCAGTGAACACGCTGAATTTTTTGCCCAGCCAGTGGTACTCGGCAAAAATGGTATCGAAAAGGTTTTGCCATATGGTGAACTGAGCGCGTTTGAAACCAACGCCCGTGATGCCATGCTGGATACCTTGAAGGCGGATATCAAACTGGGTGTAGACTTCGTTAAGTAAGTCGACTCCGGGAATAACAAGGAGCGCTTCGGCGCTCCTTTTTGCTACTAGAACCTATTTTACTCTGGCCTTGCTGGCTAGTTTCTTTGGCAAAATAGCCGAA
>NZ_JWGX01000010.1:0-14784 GCF_000813075.1 Shewanella sp. ECSMB14102 | reverse complement strand
CCCCAGCACTCTGTGTTGGGGATTTTTCGTTTTAATAGCATTTTGATATATCCACTCTCACATGGGGAAGATAAAGAGTCCGAACGCAGTGAGGCACAATCCCATGTGGAGTAGGGTGAGGTTGTCGTGTTTATCAAACTCAGTTTGATGCGACAAACGAACGCGCAGAGCTTGCTCGAAGCTGGCCATCGCCAGACGCCACTTTGGTTTTCACTTTTTACTCTTTATTAAAGAAATGAGTGAAGACAAAACAGTAACAAAAGGGCCCTAGCATTTAGCTAGGGCCCTTTTGTTTGTCTCGTTTCCAGCGACATGCAGCCCAAAGCTGCTGGCGCAGTGTGTGCCCCTCAGCTCGCAGCCAAGCTGCTTCGCGCTACAGCCATCTATCAAGCTGTGCTTGATGAGCAGATGTCTTTCGCCCCCATGTGAGATGGTGCTGTGGATATGTTGAGAATGGCTCGACTGGTTTATCTGGTCAGATTTATCCAGTCCCTGATCTATCCAGCCCCTGGAGCACAGAGATTTCACCCGACCAGTATTCTCAATGAAGGTATTCCAGGCTCGGGATGCTTACTCAACAATTTGCTCGTAGCAATCGAATACTCGGTTGGAAAGACAGTGTTGTCTGAGCCATTGCCAAACTTGCTCCATCGGGTTCAGATCTGGGGAATAGGCGGGTAGCTTAATCAAAGTGAGATTTGAGAAAGGTGTTGCCGTATCCATAGTATGCCAGCCTGCGCCAGCAACGATGACCTCTGCAGAGGTGATTTGGGACATCTGCATCGACAAGACAGGGATAATAAAAAGCCAGCTTAGGCGGCTGGCTTAGGGCTTAGTTTGAAAACTCTGTCAGGATTTTATCAAGAATAGGTTGGTTGGCGTCCGGGAAGGTGTATTCCGGGAGCTTTTCCAAGTGTACCCACTCGACTTGCTGTCCCTCGACGCCATAAGCCGTACCACTGAATTCAGTGACCAGGTGAATATCCAGTAATACTTGTTTGTCGGGATAGTCATAAGACAACAACATAAAAGGAGTGGAATCTGCTATGTTGAGGCCGACTTCTTCTGTGAGTTCTCTGGCGAGTGCTTGGGTGACGGTTTCGCCGGTTTCGACTTTACCGCCGGGGAACTCCCATTTTCCACCTTGATGCAGATGCCCATGGCGCTTGGCCAGTAGGATCTGTTCGCCGGATTTGATAATACCGACTGCGACATGAACTCTTTTGGTCATGATTGATCCTTGAAGAAATTGCCTTCATCGTAACCCAGCTCATCCAGCATCTGCTGATCAAATTCTGGCTTCACCGGGATAGCATGTTTCTCTGAGGCCCAATCTCCAAGATCTATGAGTTTACAACGCTCGCTACAGAAGGGCTTGAATTTGGATTCAGGGCTCCATTCCACCTCTTTTTGACAGGTGGGGCACTTAACTGTGATAGGCATTTTTGTGTCTCTCGGGCTAACTGATGGCGCCCATGGTAAAGAGTTTAGCCGCAGGTCGCCAGTAGGAATTTGACCGTTCTGTCTGAATGTTTCTGCTGTTCAAACTGGACAAAGTGAATGGCAAAACGATTCCTATGGCCACTTATGGTGGGGTAGCAGCCCTGTTCGGCGTCAAGCTTGACTCTAACCAGTGACAGGCTTTGTTGACTATCGCCTTGATAAAAGCCGGCATGGGCGACAGCCTCTCGGTACTCACAGCTCATGCGGGTTAGTTGCAACAGCAGGCTGATAGGTTGCAGTAAACTCCTGAAGTGGTTGGTCCATTGGCGATACTCTTGGCTGCGTTCTTCCCAAGGTTTCGCCAGCCAAAAGTGGAGCTGCGGCAGATCGAAGTTACAGCAAGCACCAGGCATACTGAATCTCTGTCTGAGCGCCGATATAAATCTGTCTTGTTTCAGCTGGCTACCTGGACGCTGCGGGTGTTGCAGCTCTTCCCTGGCATGGGAGAATTGTTCAAGATAGTGCTGTAGCTGTTGTTGATCGACTTGTTCCTGCTGTTGCCAGTTTTGCAGCTGGATTAATTGGCGGTCGATGTCTTTGATGACTTCGCTGCGGTAATCACAGCGTTCGGTAAGTTCACAGAGAGAGAAAAGCGGATAGAAGCATCTGTGTTGATGATCTTGCTGCAGGTTGTTATCCAATTGACGAGCGAGATATTCCAGACGCAGATAACTACGGATCTTTTCATTTAGCGGCTGTTCGAATATCAGTTCTGTCGTGTTCATGAATTTTTAATGTCTGCCAGCTGTAAGTATTTATTATGCAGCGCCAGTACCTGGGCCTGTAACGCGTCGATCTCTCCCTGATTGTCAATCACATCATCGGCCTTATCGAGTCGGCTCTGGCGGTCGCTCTGGCTATTGATAATGTTTTGAACCTGCTCCTTAGACACCATGTCCCGTTCAATAGTTCGCTGCAATTGTAATTTGGGTGAAATATCTACAACTAATGTGCGATCTGCCAGTTTGTCCAGGCCGTTCTCAAACAGTAAGGGAACCACCATAATGACATAAGGAGAAGCCGCCGTCTCAAGCCGTTCCAGCATGCGGGTACGTATCATGGGATGCAACAGGGCATTGAGCCACTCCCTGTCTTGCGGATGATGAAATATCTGTTCCCTCAGCGCCGCCCTATTCAGGGTGCCCTCAGGTGTCAGCATCTGAGGGCCAAATTTATCGCCAATTTGCTTAAGGCCATCTGAGCCTTTTGCGACTACTTCTCTGGCAATGATATCGGCATCAACCAAGACAATGCCTTGCTCGGCAAACAGATTGGCTACTGTCGTTTTACCGCTGCCTATGCCCCCGGTGAGGCCTACAATAAAGTTCGCCATTTAAAGTGTTCCCAAGTACCAGTCAACTATCTGTTGCCCCCACACCAGGGCAACCCAACCTGCTATGGCAATATAGGGGCCAAAGGGAATGGGGTTACCCCGATTGAGGTTCTTGAACACTATGAGTAACACACCTACCAGGGCGCCCACCAAAGAAGAGAGCAGAATTATCAGTGGCAGCATCTGCCAGCCCAGCCAGGCGCCAAATAAGGCCATAAGCTTGAAGTCGCCATAGCCCATGCCTTCCTTGCCGGTGATTAATTTGAACAGCCAGTAGATAGACCAGAGGCTTAAATAACCGGCTGCGGCGCCTATGGTGGCATCGGTAATGCTGGTAAAAGTGCCGGAGATATTAATCAGTAAACCGAGCCACAGCAGCGGCAGGGTAAGCTGATCAGGCAGTAGCATCTCATCTAAATCTATGCCGCTGAGGGCTATCAGTCCAAAGGTCAGAATAGTTGCATAGGCAAACTGCAATGTTGGGCCAAAGTGCCAAGCGAGCGTACAAATGAGTAGTGCCGTCAACAACTCGAACAGAGGATACCTGGCCGAGATTTTGTCTTTACAGGCGGCGCATTTACCGCCAAGCATCAGGTAGCCGATTATGGGTAAGTTGTGCCAGGGTTTGATATGAGCACCACACTTGGGGCAGGCAGACTTTGGCAGTAACAGATTGTACTTGGCCGGGTAGTTATCTATTGCAGCATTGAGCTTGGCTTCACCTATCTGTTTAGTGAGTTCGGGTTGGTATTCCTGCAGGTATTGATTGCATTCCTGCTGCCATTCGCGCTTCATCATTACCGGCAGGCGGTGGATCACTACATTGAGAAAGCTGCCTATCACAGAGGCAAACAGAAAACAGAGAACAAGAAAGAGCCACAGATTGTGGCTCAATATGGCAATAAAGTCTGACATCGAATATTACACTGCCCTAAAAATGGTGTTAAAAGTGCTGCTTGTTATTATTGCACCGGCTTTGATACTGAGGTTTAACCTACCACGTTACCCATTTGGAAGATAGGCAGGTACATACCTACAATAAGACCGCCTACCAGAGTACCTATGACCACCATCATAATGGGTTCAATCAGGCTGGAAAGCCCGTCTACGGCGTCATCTACCTGCATCTCATAAATATTGGCTATCTTGTTGAGCATATTATCCAGTGAACCGGATTCCTCACCTATCATCACCATCTGGATCAGCATATCGGGAAACAGCTTGGTGGTACGCATAGCTACGTTCATCTGCATACCGGCCATCACTTCGGTACGTACATTCAGCAGGGCCTTGCGGTAGACATAGTTACCCGAAGCGCCGGCGGCAGACTCCAGGCCATCAATCAGCGGTACCCCGGCGGCAAAGGTAGTAGCCAGGGTGCGGGCGAAACGGGCCATGGCAGCCTTATGGAGGATTTCGCCAATCAGGGGAATTTTAAGCACCATTTCATCGATACGGTTACGAAACTTTTCCGAGTTGCGATGGGCGCGGACAAACAGCCAAACCCCGATAACAATCGCCGCGAGAAACAGATACCAGGTACTTTGCAGCCAACGGCTTATATTAACTATCAGTTGGGTAAAGGCGGGCAGTTCAGCGCCAAAGCCGGCAAAGATACTTTCGAACTGAGGTACCACAAACAGCAATAGCAGCACAGTAACTGCTATGGCAACCACAACTACCGCCGCGGGATAGAACATGGCTTTTTTAATCTTGGATTTGAGCGCCTCGGCTTTCTCTCTGTAGGTCGCGATACGGTCAAACACCGCATCCAGAGAGCCGGAATGTTCCCCGGCGGCCACCAGGTCGACATAGAGATCATCGAAATAAGCCCTGTGGGGGCGCAGTGCGTCGGAAAGGGGAATACCTGCCTGAACATCGGCCAGCACAGTGCCCAGCAAAATACGCACCTTGTTTTTCTCATGGCCGCGGGCAATCAACTCGATGGAGGTCACCAAGGGCACACCTGCGGCCAGCATGGTGGCTATCTGGCGGGTGATCACCGCGATATCCATCGGCTTGATTTTTTTATCACCGCCAAAGAGAGAGGCAGACTTTTTACGTACCAGTTTGGGATTAATCCCCTGGTTTTTCAGTAAGCTTTTGATTTCGGCAATGCTGGCGCCGCGCAATTCGCCGGAGCTTTGCTTGCCATCGCGGTTAAGACCTTTCCAGGTGAAGGTGTAGATCTTGGCTTGAGCCTTGGCACCTTTGGTTTTGGCTTTATTATTTTTAGCTGTTGCCGTTGCTGTGGCCATAATAGTTCCTTGGAATAAACGGTTTGCCGTGCCTGCATATTATTTTAGTCGGGTTAACCCTGGCCTGCCTGCAGCGAATGGCGTTAAGCACTCATGTTGTGGCGCTTATGCTATGGCACTCACGCTTTGGCACGCCGGCTTTGGATATCACAGTCGCTGTCTGGCTTGGCAGGCATCAGTAACTGGTTACCCGGTTGACCTCGGCAATGCTGGTGACGCCCTGAATGACTTTAAGCAGGCCAGACAGGCGCAAATCCCTCATTCCCTGCTGCTTGGCGGTAGCGGCAATCTGCAGTGAATTACCACCTTCCATAATGGTTCTGGCAATTTCATCGGACATCTTCATCACCTCATAGATACCGACCCGGCCCTTGTAACCGCCGGAGCAGTGCTCACAGCCGCAGGGCTTATAAACGGTAAAACCGCTATCTATCTGTTGCTGGCTGAATCCCAGCTGCAGCAGTTCATGTTCGGGGATCTCTTCCGCTTGTCGGCACTCGGGGCAGAGACGGCGGGCCAGGCGCTGGGCAATAATCAGATTGACTGAGCTGGCAATGTTGTAGCCGGGTACGCCCATATTGAGCAAACGGGTGAGGGTTTCGGCCGATGAGTTGGTGTGCAGGGTCGAGAGCACCAAGTGGCCGGTTTGTGCCGCCTTGATGGCGATTTCGGCGGTTTCCAGATCGCGAATTTCCCCTACCATCACCACGTCCGGATCCTGACGCAGGAAGGATCGCAGCGCCGAGGCGAAGGTTAACCCGGCCTTGGGGTTGATATGCACCTGGTTAACCCCTTCGAGGTTAATCTCCACCGGATCTTCGGCGGTGCTGATATTGCGCTCCTCGGTATTGAGAATATTGAGGCCGGTATAGAGGGACACGGTTTTCCCTGACCCCGTGGGGCCGGTAACCAGGATCATCCCCTGGGGTCTTGCCAGCATCTCCATATAGGCTTGTTTCTGGTCTTCCTCATAGCCGAGCTTTTCTATGCCCAACTGCGCCGAAGAGGAGTCGAGGATCCGCATCACTATCTTTTCGCCCCAGAGGGTGGGCAGGGTGCTGACCCGAAAATCTATGCTCTTGTTGCGCGACAGCCGCATCTTGATGCGGCCATCCTGGGGCACCCGGCGCTCGGCGATATCCAGCTTGGACATTACCTTTAAGCGAGCCGATATCCGTCCGGAAAGTGAAATCGGCGGCTCGGACACCTCATGGAGTATGCCATCAATACGAAAACGGATGCGGTAGCGCTTCTCGTAGGGTTCAAAATGCAGATCCGACGCGCCCTTACGGATGGCATCGGTGAGAATTTTATTGATATAGATGACGATGGGGGCATCGTCCTTGCCTTCGCTGTTGTCTTCCGGGCGCTTGTCGGTATCTGTGACTTCGATGCCGGCGAGGGACTCTTCATCCAGGCCATCGAGATCCAGCGAGCTCAAGTCCTCTTCCAGTACCTTTTCCAGCGCTTTGGCTAACTTGTCCTCTTCGACCAGTATCGCTTCGGCATGCAGGCCGGCGCTGAACTGAAAGTCTTCCAGGGCGGCGATATTGGTGGGATCCGAGGTGGCGATATAGAGGCGGTTGCCGCGCTTGAACAGCGGCAGGCATCTGTGTTTGTCGATCAGTTTCTTGTTGAGAAACTCATCCGGAATACTGCTTAGGTCAAACTCATTGAGATCCAGCAGCGGGGTGCCGTACTCCTCATAACAGAGCTCGGCTATGCTACGGGCAGATAAAAGCTTACTGGTCACCAGGGTGGTGACCAGGGCTTGCTTGCTGTTTTGCGACTGCTTGATGGCCTCCGTCAGGCTGCTCTCGTTGAGCAACCCCTTACGGATAAATAGCGTCGATAATCCTAAATGGAGGCCGGTAGTAGGCATTCTACGACACTTACTCTAAGTTAAAATTACTGTTTACAAGCCCCTGCTGCTAGACAGTCACCAGAGGCAACCCAAGTAATTACTCCAGCATTATTTGTACCAGTTAATGTATAGGTCCAACCACCAGCCTCAGCAGTACCAATACCTGTTATAACAGGGGCGGCGTTAGTACCTGTCAGCTTAAGGGATGAGAGATTCTTGGTTGCAACTGTAATATCTGCAGGGATCCCATCGCCACCAGGAGTTGCACAGGCTGTTCCTCCTGCTTGAGCACACACTGTTACAGCAGTTCTAAGAGCTCCAACAGCAGTTGTTACTTCTGAAAAGCGGGATTTTTTAGTGTAATCTTGATACGCAGGCAGTGCGATGGCCGCCAGAATACCTATGATCGCGACAACGATCATCAATTCGATCAGGGTAAAGCCCTGAGCACGCTTGTTGAGTTTGATAGCTTTCATTTGCTTTCTCCATTGTTGCCGTCTTGAGTGAATCGGTAACTCGATTCCCTGTTACTCGTATTCCTGTGATGCCTGTAAATATTCAGGCGGTTTTTCCGGCTTGCCAGCTTAGTGGGGATGACCCCAAAGCCTATCTGGATCCAGACTCAATCAGTTCAGCAAAATCATTTAAATTTATCGTATGTCGTTCCGGCAAACCGCACCTCAAGGAACTGAGCATTTACTCAAATCACAATTTTTACATTTGTAACTTTATTGTGTGTCATAAAATAGCAGTTTGGGTGGTTACCTTGTCGGTGAGGTTGGCCGACGCGGCCATCTCGCCTGCCCTAAAAGTTAGTATAAAGTTACTAAAAAGGGAATCTGTAATAGTGAAAAAACCACCTGAAATAGCGGAAAAAATCAAAATTGTTACCCACCACCAAGTTTTGCCGGTAACAATATTTTGACGCTTTGCCCTGTTTGTGTCAGGGATGTGGCGTTGTCAAAAAAATGCTTGGCTCCCCTTTGGTGGTAAATAAGGTTGTTAATGGTTTGTTTGTTTTTGTTGGGGGTTGGGAGCGGATTTTGGGGCAGATTTTTTTGGGGGATGGGTGGTTTTTTATAGCTGGTTTTACCTATGTGGGGTTTCATGCACAGGTTTTGTGCATGGGCTTTATGCATGAGTTTTATACTGGTGCCGAGTGAGGTGCACAAACCGTGTCTGCCTGAGGACGAATATTACCCTGGGATAAAGTCATCTGACGGGCCAGGGGCAGATTCAGGGGCTGAGTTAGGGGCTGGGCTTGGGCAGAGTCAGGGCAGGGGCCGTCTTGGGGCGGCGGGCTTGGGGCGGCGGTTTTCAGTGGAGTGGCGAGAGCTTGACTCAGAATAAGGCGCAGATGCTGCAAGCTGCAATGGCAAGCGGATGAGTATTGTGCGGTTAACGGTGGGGCTTGGCGGTTAACGCCTGCTGGGGTGATATTTGTGCTGAAATCGGCATACCCCTGGCGTTAGGGGTATGCCTGCCAAGATCTCAGCCTTTGAGGCGCATGGAGAGATCCATGGCCCGTACATGCTTGGTCAGGGCGCCGACCGAGATAAAGTCGACACCGGTTTGGGCGAAGGCAGTTATGGTTTCCAGAGTGACATCGCCGGAAACTTCCAGTTTGGCACCCAGTCCCTTGGCCTTAAAGCCATTATTGAGCTCTACTGCCTGCAGCATCATGGTGACATCGAAGTTGTCCAACATAACAATATCGGCGCCGCCCTCCAGCGCTTGCGCCAGCTCCTGCAGGGTTTCTACTTCGACTTCCACAGGTTTGTCCGGGCGCAGTGCACGTGCGGCCGCAATCGCCTTGGCGATACCGCCGCAGGCCATAATATGGTTCTCTTTGATCAGAAAGGCGTCGAACAAACCTATGCGGTGGTTTTTGCCGCCGCCGCAGGTGACGGCATATTTTTGCGCCGTCCGCAGGCCGGGAAGGGTCTTGCGGGTATCGAGCAAACGACATTGAGTGCCCGCCAGTTTGTCGCAGTAAATCTTGGTCAGGCTGGCTACGCCTGAGAGGGTTTGAATAAAGTTCATCATGGTGCGCTCGCCGGTGAGCAGCAGGCGCGCCGGGCCGGAGAGTTCACACAGCAGCTGATTGGGCAGCACAAGATCGCCATCATCCACATGCCAGTGCAGGGCCACTTCGCCTCCGAGCTGGTTAAATACCTGCTCGGCCCAGGCTTTACCACAGAAAACACCTTCTTCGCGGGTAATAAGGGTAGCTTCGGCATATTTGTCTGCCGGGATCAACAGGGCTGTGATATCGCCCTCGGAGGCCTTCTGGTGGCCAAGATCTTCGTCCAGTGCGGCTTTGACACTGACCCTGATATCATTTTCGAGCATGATACGCGTCCTTGATTGACTCGGGATTATAGAGGAAATTTATGCTGCTAGATTAGCATAATAAGGGGCGCTGCTGGTATTGTGTTGGAGGTTCAATTGGCTGTGGCTGGGCTCAAAGTTATTTTGAGCCAATGTGACTACAGTCAAGGTGCTGCTGTATGTATGGTTATCAGAGTCAGGGGAGTGAGCATTTGGCGCAGCAACTATGGGTTGAAGGCTGGTATAAAGAGGCTGAGCCTAGCCCTTCACCTCACTTTAATCACAGGCCCGATGGCGAGGTGAGCCTTCTGGTGATCCATAATATCAGTCTGCCAGCCGGCTGTTTTGGTCTGCCTTATATAGAGCAGCTGTTTTTGGGAACCTTGGATACTGAAGCCGATCCCAGCTTTGCCGAGCTTAAGGGGCTGGAAGTGTCGGCGCATTTTCTTATTCGCCGTGATGGTGAATTGCGCCAATATGTTTCGGTCGACCAGCGCGCCTGGCATGCCGGGGTATCTAACTTTGCCGGTCGTAGCGGCTGTAATGACTTTGCCGTCGGCATAGAGTTGGAGGGCACAGACGATTCCGGCTTTACCGAGGCGCAGTACCATAAACTTATTACCCTGAGCCAAAGTTTACGGTTGGCCTACCCGGATATCACCAAAGAGAGAATAGTAGGTCACAGCGATATTGCCCCTGGGCGCAAGACAGACCCGGGCCCGGGGTTTGATTGGCAAAGGTATCTGCAGGCGCTGTGACGCGTGTCGCTTTGAGATGGCCACAGGCCTAAAGAGAGCATGGAGAAGAAGAGATGGCACTGTTTTCCCTGTTGATCGCGATTATTGTTGAACGTTTGAAACTGCTGCCGGCTCGTTGGCAGTTGGACAGTGGGCTGCGCTGGTATCAAAGGCAGATGTTTACCGACAGCCAGCTGAGTACCACAACAGGCATGATACTGGCGCTCTTGCTACCGGCTGTAAGTGTGGCGGTGGCGTTGTGGGTTGTGGATGGATGGTTTTGGGGCTTGCCTTCGCTGCTGCTGTGGGTGGCGCTGGCGGTAGTGTGTTTTTCCCACCAATATCAAAGGCGTTTATTTAAGCGATATGTGCAGGCTGCTTGCCGCGGTGATGTGCAAGCCAGTTTTCATTTCGCCGGAGAGCTGGACTGCAGTGAATGCCTGGATGCGGTCAGCGAACGCGAGTTGGGCGCCAGGGTAGGCCAGAGCGTGGCCTGGCTCAACTACCGCTATTATGGCGCCGTGGCGCTGTTCTTTATTCTATTTGGTCCGGTAGGCGCGGTGTTTTATTGCAGCGTGCGTTTTTTTGATGAAAGGCGCCAACGCTTGGCTAAAGAGTGGCCTGTGGTAGATAAGCTGCTGTATTGGCTCGACTGGTTGCCGGCACGGATCATAGGTTTTGGTTATGTGCTTTGCGGTCATTTCAGCAATGCTTTTCCGTTATGGTGCCAGTTGGCGTTGAAACGGGAGGCGACGCCCAGGGAGATAGTGACCCAAGTGGCGCTGGCTGCTGAAACTCTGCCGGATGATGAAGATGTGCCTGTGTCGGTACAGTCTACCTTGGCACTGCTGGCCTTGAGTAAGCGTAACTCAACTTTACTGCTTACTATTTTGTCGCTGTTGACCATTTTTGGTCTGGTGAGTTAGTGCCGAATAAGTGTGTTTGCGGTTTTGCTGCGGCGGGGCTTGGGTTTAACCAGGGCTTTGCCGCAAACAGGGCCCGAAGCTGCTTGTTAATTGGTCTGACCCCAGAGGGAAAAATATAGGCTATGCTCACACATCGTGAGTTGACTTGATGCAGATCACTAACTGGACTTTAAAAGTGTGATTTGATAAAGTGCGCTCACTCGTAGAAATTGGTAAGACCAATTTACAATAGGAGCTGAGGGCCAGATGGCTTATAGCAAAATCAGTCAGCCAAAGATTTCTGACGTCATCATGAATCAGTTGGAGCAGATGATCCTGGAAGGCAGCTTGCAGCCGGGTCAGAAGTTACCTCCTGAACGCGAGTTGGCGTTGCAATTTGAAGTCTCCCGTCCCTCATTGCGGGAAGCGATTCAAAAGCTGGAAGCAAAAGGATTATTGCTGCGCCGCCAAGGCGGTGGTACCTACGTTAAAGAACAGTTGTGGCAGAGTCTTGCCGATCCCATAGTCGAACTTATGCAGGGTGATCCGGAGAGTCAATATGACTTGCTGGAGTTCCGTCATGCCACCGAAGGCATGATGGCTTATTTTGCCGCCCTGCGCGGAACTGACGCCGATATGCAGAATATCCAGCGAATGATCCAGGAAGTGGAAGACGCCGAGGGAATTGAAGCGCAAGCGGCCGCCATTGTGCATTTTTACCGGGCGGTAGCCGAGGCATCACATAATGTTGCTATGCTGCACCTGGTGCTGAGTTTAACTCCTGTGCTGCATCAGAATGTGGCGCAAAACCTGGAGCTTCTGAGCCGTCGTGAAGAAGCTTCATCCATGGCGAATAAACATAGGCGGGCTTTGCTGGCCGCTATTATTCGCCGCGATCCCGAAGCCGCGCGTGAAGCGTCCAATGACCACTTGAGTTATATCGAGGAAGTCATGTTGTCGGTACGGGAAGAAGATAGCCGGTTGCAGCGTAGCTTGCGCCGTTTGAAGAGCGGCGTGTAGCCCAGGGTCGGCCCAGTGCCCACCTTAGGACGTCGCAATCACTATTAATACAATGTATAGAAGGACAGTGTCATGTCTGAAAATATGCTACAAGACTTGGATCCGTTAGAGACACAGGAATGGGTAGAATCCCTGCAAGCCGTATTGGAGCAGGAAGGTCCCGAACGTGCTCATTACCTGTTGGAAAAGCTGATCGACAAGGCTCGCCGTAACGGTACTCACCTGCCTTACACTGCCACTACTGCTTACCTGAATACCATTCCTGCCGGGCAAGAGCCTCATATGCCGGGCAACCAGGAGATGGAACGTCGCATTCGCGCCATTGTGCGTTGGAACGCGTTGGCTATGGTACTGCGTGGTTCCAAGAAAGATCTGGAGCTTGGTGGTCATATTTCCAGTTTCTCATCCAGTGCCACTATCTATGATGTGTGCTTTAACCACTTCTTCCGTGCTCCCAACGAGAAAGACGGCGGCGACCTGGTTTACTTCCAGGGCCACATTGCCCCCGGCATCTATGCCCGTTCTTTCCTCGAAGGTCGTCTGAGTGAAGAACAGCTGGCCAACTTCCGTCAGGAAGTGGATGGCAAAGGCCTGTCCTCCTATCCGCATCCCAAGCTGATGCCTGATTACTGGCAGTTCCCTACGGTTTCCATGGGTCTGGGCCCTATCCAGGCCATTTATCAGGCGCGCTTCCTTAAGTACCTGACTGACCGTGGTATCAAGGATTGCTCCGAGCAAACCGTGTATTGCTTCCTGGGCGACGGCGAGTGTGACGAGCCGGAAGCGCTGGGTGCCATCGGTCTGGCCGCTCGTGAAGAGCTGGATAACCTGGTGTTTATCGTTAACTGTAACCTGCAGCGTCTCGACGGCCCTGTACGCGGTAACGGCAAGATCATCCAGGAGCTGGAAGGTGAATTCCGCGGCGCCGGTTGGGAAGTGGTCAAGGTTATCTGGGGCCGTTACTGGGATCCATTGCTGGCCAGTGACACCAGCGGTAAGCTGCTGCAACTGATGAACGAAACCGTTGACGGTGAATACCAGAACTGTAAAGCCAAAGGCGGTGCCTGGACCCGTGAACACTTCTTCGGTAAGTATCCTGAAACCGCCGAGATGGTAGCCAACATGTCTGATGATGACATCTGGCGCCTGAACCGTGGTGGTCACGATCCGGTGAAGATTTACGCCGCGCTCGATAGAGCCAAGAAGACCAAGGGTCGCCCAACCGTTATTCTGGCCAAGACAGTGAAAGGTTATGGTCTGGGTGATGCCGGTGAAGGCAAAAACATTGCCCATAACGTCAAGAAGATGGACATTGAAGCCATTCGTCACTTCCGTGACCGCTTCAACATCCCAATCTCTGATGACAAGCTGGATGAAATCCCCTTCTACCATCCGGGACCGGACTCCGAAGAGGTCAAATACCTCAAGGAACGCCGTGAGGCCCTGATGGGTTATCTGCCTGCCCGTCGGCAGAAGTTCAGCGAAGAGCTGCAAGTGCCTTCACTGAAAATTTTTGATGCGGTTCTCAAAGGCTCCAACGGCCGTGAGATCTCTTCTACCATGGCTTTTGTGCGGGTATTGACTGCCTTGCTGAAAGATAAGGGCATAGGCAAGAAGATAGTACCTATCATCCCGGATGAGGCCCGTACCTTTGGTATGGAAGGTCTGTTCCGTCAAGTGGGTATCTATGCTCATGAAGGGCAGAAATATGTGCCTCAGGATGCGGATCAGGTTGCTTACTATCGTGAGGACAAGTCCGGTCAGGTGCTGCAGGAAGGGATTAACGAGCTGGGCGCCATGTCCTCTTGGGTATCGGCTGCGACCAGCTACTCGGTCAATGATACGCCGATGATCCCTTTCTACATCTATTACTCCATGTTCGGTTTCCAGCGGATCGGCGATCTGGCCTGGGCCGCCGGCGACATGCGCGCCCGTGGCTTCCTGGTCGGTGGTACTTCCGGCCGGACTACGCTGAACGGCGAAGGTTTGCAGCACCAGGATGGTCACAGCCATATTCTGGCCAACACCATTCCTAACTGCATCAGCTATGACCCAACCTATGGTTATGAAATTGCCGTTATCGTTCAGGATGGTATTCGCCGCATGTATGGCGAAGATCAGGAAGATATCTTCTACTACCTGACCACAATGAACGAGAACTATGTTCAGCCTGAAATGCCACAAGGCGTGGAAGAGGGCATAGTCAAGGGTATCTACAAGTTGGAAAGCGTTGCCGGTTCCGGTAAAGGCAAAGTCCAGCTGATGGGTTGCGGCACTATTCTCGAGCAAGTACGCAAGGCGGCACAGGCGCTGGCGAAAGACTTCGGTATCAGCACAGATGTGTTCAGCGTTACCAGCTTCAACGAACTGGCGCGTGATGGTCAGGCGGTTGAGCGCTGGAACATGCTGCACCCAACTGAAACCGCCAAGGTGCCTTATGTAAGCACAGTGCTGGCAAAAGATGCGCCTGCGATTGTGGCGACCGATTACATGAAGATCTATGGCGAGCAGCTGCGCGCTTATGTGCCTTGTGACTACAAGGTGCTGGGTACCGACGGTTTCGGCCGCTCTGACAGCCGCGCCAACCTGCGTCACCACTTCGAAGTGGATGCCAAGTTCATCGTGGTTGCTGCGCTCAAGTCGCTGGTGGACCGCAACGAGCTGCCGGTAGATGTTTTGGCCAAGACCATTGCCGAATATGGCATCGACGCCGACAAGATCGACCCACAGCACGCGTAAGAGGTGAAGCAGAATGGCTGATATGAAACAAGTACTGGTTCCCGATATTGGCGGGGACGAGGGACAGGGTATTGAGATCTGTGCCAATGTGGGG
>NZ_JWGX01000001.1:0-8870 GCF_000813075.1 Shewanella sp. ECSMB14102 | reverse complement strand
ACGCGCTTCCAGGGTTTCTTTGCCCAGATGGTCCAGCTTCAGCTTCAGGTGTGGGCCCATAGGACCTTCACAACCACGGCCTTCACGAATCTCTGTCATCATGGAACGGGCAACCACGTCGCGTGAAGCCAGATCTTTGGCGTTGGGCGCATAGCGCTCCATGAAGCGTTCACCGTCTTTATTGAGCAGGTAACCACCCTCACCACGACAACCTTCAGTCACCAGAACACCGGCACCGGCAATCCCGGTTGGGTGGAACTGCCACATTTCCATGTCCTGCAGCTGAACCCCGGCACGGGCAGCCATACCAACACCATCACCTGTGTTGATGTGAGCATTGGTAGTAGAAGCAAAGATACGACCGGCACCGCCGGTAGCCAATACTGTGGCCTTGGCTTTGAAGTAAACGATTTCACCGGTTTCAATTTCGATTGCAGTACAACCTACGATGGCACCGTCTTCGTTTTTAACCAGATCCAGGGCATACCACTCGGAAAATACCTGAGTCTTGTTCTTAACGTTCTGCTGATACAGGCAGTGTAGCAGCGCGTGGCCGGTACGGTCAGCCGCAGCCGCGGTACGGGCCGCCTGCTCACCACCGAAATTCTTGGATTGACCGCCGAAAGGACGCTGATAAATAGTGCCGTTTTCAAAGCGGGAGAATGGCAGACCCATCTGCTCCAGCTCGATAACCGCTTCAGGGCCGGTCTGACACATGTACTCGATGGCATCCTGGTCGCCGATGAAGTCGGAACCTTTTACCGTGTCGTACATATGGTGTTCCCAGTTGTCCTCGTGGGCATTACCCAGAGCAACAGTGATCCCGCCCTGGGCCGAAACCGTGTGAGAACGTGTAGGAAAAACCTTGGACAGGAGCGCACAGCTCTTGCCCTCTTGAGAAATCTGCAGTGCTGCGCGCATGCCGGCACCACCGGCACCAATCACGACAGCGTCAAACTCGCGTACTGGAATAGCCACTTAAACACCCCACACTATTACTATGCCCGACGCCAGATAAGTAAAGGCTGTCACGACAAAGACAAACTGTAAAACCCCACGCAGTGCTACGTTTTTGACGTAGTCAGTCAGTACCTGCCAAATACCGATCCAGGCATGGATAAGCAGCGCAATAAGCGCCAGCAGAGTAAAGACTTTCATCGGCAGTGAAGCAAACAGCCCATGCCAGACATCGTAGGTGAGAGGTGAACTGCAAGCTGCAAATCCGACCAGGAATATAGTGTAAACGGCCAGAATGACGGCACTTGCGCGTAATAGGATGAAGTCATGAACACCACTGCGTCCAAAACTCGCTGCATTGGTTACCATACCCAGATCCCCGCTAATACAGAAAACACTGCGGTCAGGACAAATACTGCCTTGGCCGATGCCTTACCCGAAGGTAGCTCTTCCCAACGACCGGTATCCATTACCAGGTGACGCAAGCCGCCCAGCAAATGATAAGCCAGTGCGGTCAGAATGCCCCACAGGATAAACTTCACCACGAAGTTGTCTAACAGAGATTGTACGCCTTGGAAACTCTCGGCCGACGCCAGCGAGGCGTTCAGCAACCAGAGAAGTATACCAACAGCGAACAGCATGATCACACCGGATACCCGGTGCAGAATGGACACAATTGCAGTCGCCGGGAAGCGAATGGTCTGCAGATCTAAATGGACAGGTCTTTGCTTTTTCACGTTCTGCTCACTCAGCTCCATTGAGCATTTTTTTTGTTATGTGAACCGATTTTGCTCTTACACAGTTCTGTGACTGAAGTCACAGAGAAGGGTTTCACAATAGAAGGTTGAAACAAAAAGCTAACTTGTTGACAACACACAAAATTAGTTAATTAGTGATATGCTAACCAAGCCCGCCGTTTGTAGCTCTTGCGAGCCGCAGCAAGTATACTCGTCGTAAATGTCAAATACAAACATCACATTATCCAAATTTTGTTTTTTTGCCCTTTTTACAGGATAAGTGCTGGTGTTATCAGGGAAATTGGTCTTACCTATACCATGGTCTAACGAATTTAAACGCTTATTTAAATTGAAATGTGATCTGGATTGGCTGTAAAGTAATGGCCGTTTGACATGCCGCACTCACATAAGAATGAAGTAAGGAGAACGGGGTATGGCTGATTTAAAAGCCAAATTGGAATTACCAGGGAACGACTCGATTGAACTGCCAGTGAAACAAGGAACTGCTGGTTTCGACGTAATCGATATCAGTAAACTCGGCAGTAAAGGCTACTTTACCTTTGATCCAGGATTTCTCGCGACGGCCTCCTGTGAATCTGCAATTACCTATATCGATGGTGCGCAGGGTGTATTGTTACACCGTGGCTATCCGATAGATCAACTGGCGACAGAATCCGACTACCTGGATCTCTGTTACCTGCTGTTGTACGGCGAGCTGCCAAGTAAGGCAGAGTATGAAAAATTCGCCTACACAGTTAAAACTCATACCATGGTGCACGAGCAGTTGGCCTCCTTCTTCAGAGGCTTCCGTCGTGACGCTCACCCAATGGCCATGCTTTGTGGCGTGACAGGCGCTTTGTCTTCTTTCTATCAGGACTCTTTGGATGTCAACGATGCCCGTCATCGTGAAATTGCAGCCTTCCGCCTGGTTTCCAAGATGCCAACCATTGCCGCCATGTGCTACAAGTACTCCATAGGACAGCCGTTCGTGTACCCACGCAACGACCTGAGCTATGCCGGTAACTTCCTGTCGATGATGTTCGCTGTACCTTGTGAAGAATACAAGGTGAACCCGATTGTGGAACGTGCCATGGATCGCATCTTTATCCTGCACGCCGATCACGAGCAGAACGCTTCAACCTCAACCGTGCGTCTGGCGGGCTCTTCGGGTGCTAACCCATTTGCCTGTATCGCTGCCGGTATCGCTTCGCTGTGGGGACCTGCCCATGGTGGTGCCAACGAAGCTTGTCTGCGTATGCTGGAAGAAATCGGTACTGTGGATCGCATCCCTGAGTTTATCGAACGCGCCAAAGACAAGGATGATCCTTTCCGTCTGATGGGCTTCGGTCACAGGGTTTACAAAAACTTCGATCCACGCGCCAAAGTGATGCGTGAAACCTGTCACGAAGTGCTGGCCGAACTCAAGGTTAACGACCCTCTGCTGGATGTTGCCATGGAACTTGAGCGTATCGCCCTGGAAGATGAGTACTTCATCTCCAAGAAGCTCTATCCAAACGTCGACTTCTACTCAGGTATCATCATGAAGGCGATTGGTATTCCAACCTCCATGTTTACCGTTATCTTTGCCCTGGCTCGTACTGTTGGCTGGATTGCCCACTGGAAAGAAATGCTGGATCAGCCTGGTCACAAGATCAGCCGTCCACGTCAGCTCTACACAGGTGCGACTTCCCGCGACTTCGTGGAACTGGACAAGCGTTAAATCTAAGTGGTTAAAAGTCCAAATCCGATGACCTCTGGTCATCGGATTTTTTGTACCTCTTTGATGTCTATCAGCCCTTTATCCACGCCAAACTGCAACCGTACGCTTGAAACAGTCACTCCAATAAGGCTTGAGATAGTAATGAGCGGGTATAGAACCTGACCAAGCTAAACTCACCATAAGCCGAATACAAACTGCCCAAAACTTAAACCAAGCATCCAAGCATCCAAGCATCCAAGCAAGAATGTTAAGACAAGCTATCATTTACCCGACCACGCTTAAAAAATACGAATAATTCCTCGCGGTGGTCTCTGTTGTAAAGCTTAGCTTGCCGGTCAGTACGCCACCCCAGACCGCACATAGGACTTGTTCGCGCCTTCTATTATAGCCCCTTGTCTTTATCAGCCCGCATCAAGGACTCCAGCTCTGCCCTGCCCTTATTGGACAAGCGAATAAGCGCCTTAAGATCATCCTTGTGCTTGGCCCCGGCCTCAACCTGTGCCTTGTCGTGCTCGGCAAATATCTTCACCCGCTCATTGGCTTGAACCTGACTGAGTCCCAGTGTTTGCAACACACTCTCACTGGCACTGAGGGCCGAACCGAAGGTTTCCCGAAATACCGACGTCACCCCAAGACTCATCAAACGATAGGCATGGTTACGGTCACGGGCCCTGGCGACCACGGCCACATGAGGAAAGTGCGTCTTCACCTGAGTCACTATCTGCAATGAATCTTCCACATTGTTGACCGCTACCAGGATCACCCGCGCCTTGGGCAAACCGGCCGAAAACAGCATATCGAGCCGCTTGGCATCACCAAAATACACTTCACCACCAAATTGGCGCACCACGTCCACATGACGGGCATCTTTATCCAGCGCCACAAACGGGATCCCTGAGGATGCCAAAATACGGCCGGTGATCTGCCCCATACGGCCAAAACCGGCGATGACCACTTCACTTTCTGACCCTTCTATCACATCAGGTAAACGGCTCGCTTCCACAGGTTTGCCAAGCAACCTGAACAACTTCAGCAAATAAGGCGTTATCGCCATCGACAAGCCTATAGCCAATACCAACATCTGGCTGATTTTCTCAGATAAAAGCCCTGACAACTGTGCCTGGGAAAGTAGTACAAAAGCAAATTCACCGCCTTCGGCCAAGATCAACCCCAACACCATGGCACTGCGCCAGGTATGGTGTCTAAACTTCCCAAGCAACATAAGTACCAAAGTCTTCACCGCCAGCATGCCAAAGAGGATCCCCAACAACGCCAAAGGCTCCTTCAGCAGTAAGCCCAGATCCATGGTCATGCCTACAGCCATGAAAAACAGCCCCAAAAGCAAGCCCTTGAAAGGCTCAATATCGGTTTCAAGCTGATGGCGATAACCCGAGTTGGCCAGCATGATACCGGCCAAAAACGCCCCCATACCGGCCGAAAGCCCTAGCCAGGCCATTAGCGCCGCGCTGCCCATCACCAGCAATAACGAAAACGCCGTCAGCACTTCGCGCACCCCACTGGCCGCCACCAACTGCAATACTTTGGGAAGCAGGTATTTCCCCACCAGCAAAAATCCCAAGAGCGCCAAACAGGTCCAATACCAGGGCACGGCATGATGAGCCGGATCGGCGCCGCTTGGCGACAGATAGGCAATCAGCAGCATCATGGGGATCACCGCCAGATCCTGCATCAGCAACACCCCAAAGGCGTCACGACCTACTGGTGTGGTGAGCAGTCGCTGCTCATTCATTAATTGCACCGCAAATGCTGTAGAAGACAGGGATAGCGCTGCGCCAACAATAATAGCGGCTTCGATGGAAAGCCCGACACCGAATGCCAAAGCGCTGACCACTGCCCAGGACAGCAGTAACTGACCACTGCCGAGGCCGAATATGGCACTGCGAAGTTCCCAGAGTTTGCCAGGAGTCAATTCAAGCCCCATGACAAACAGCATGAGGATCACCCCAAGCTCGGCAAAATGAAGCACAGCTGCCGGCTCGGAAACCACAGCAATACCGCCCGGTCCAAGCAGTACACCGGCGGCAAGGTAAGAAAGTATGGGGCCTATACCAAAGCGCTTGCCAAGTGGAACCAACACCACGGCAGCGAGCAAAAACATGAGCACTGAGGTAAAGATGCCGGCCTGTTCCATCGAGACTCCTTAACAAATAGCAATAGAAGGCTGTTGTTTGCCACACTTATATACAGGGATAAAAGGCATGGATGATTTAAATGACCCAAAGCAGCTTTTACTTGGGCCTATCACGGGAGTTTCAGTATAGCCAGCTTTATGGGCCTTGATAACCGAAATTTTGAACGTATTTAAAAATAAGTCTTTTAAATACAAATGGTTTTCAATGCTGCAGCAGGCTTATTGCAAGCCGGTAAAGCGAGTTCAAAATTTCTTGTTAGTCGATCTGGCACCGATTTTGTCCGAAGCGACTAAAATAAGCCCCTCCCGTGAATTTATTCTATTTTCCAGAGGTTAATTTGAGCCAAAACAACAATTTTGCAACAGCGAGACGAACCAAGTCACTTTTATGTTGTCGAAGCCTCAAGCGCCGAGTCAATAGCCCTTGTCAGCACGGGCTGGGCTTGGGTATTATGGCCGACAGTTTTTCATGAAGTAGCACATTCAATGTCAATTAAAAAGCAAAGTCTTACCCTGCTGAGCGTTAGTGCGCTCACCCTCTCACTCAGTGCCTGCAGTGTCTTTGACTGGCTGGTGTACAAGCCTGATATTCCACAGGGCAACTATATGGAGCCTCAGCAGGTGGAAAAGCTGCGCATCGACATGACCAAGGAGCAGGTGGAATTTGTGCTTGGGCGTCCTGTACTGCGGGACAGCTTCAAGGATGATACCTGGTACTATGTTTACCATTACAAGAGTGGTCGTGATGCCAGCATTACCCATAAAGAACTGATCCTGCACTTTAGCGGCGATCAATTGGCCAAGGTCACAGGGGATTACGAACTGAGTAATGAATTCAATACCCCGCTGGAACAAAGCAGCCTGCCAATGGCCAACAGCCCTGAGCTGACGCCGCAGATCCCACAGCAACGCGGCGATGAAAAACCTTTGGTTGAAGAGCAGGATCCAACCAAAATGAATAAACACGAACAGGACCGTAAGTAATGGCTTACGCCTAAACTTGAATCCAAGACATTAAAAAAGCGCCTGTTGGCGCTTTTTTAATGTCTTGGATTCAGCAAAGTAACTCAGTTGATTTTGGCGCCGGTCACTTTATTGATCCGCCCTTCCTCCGCGGCCTTCTCGGCACGCTTACGGCGTACCTCTTTAGGGTCGGCAATCAAAGGACGATAGATTTCAATTCTCTGCCCGGGTTCAACTTCGTCATCGTGTTTGACCTGACGGCTGAAGGTGCCGAGTTTCACCGTTTCCAAGTCAATCTCAGGGAAAAAAGCCTGGATGTTACTCTGACGCACAGCCTCGATAAAACTGGTACCCGGCGTCACGGAAACACTGATCACTTTCTGTTGTGTCGGTAAGGCATAAATAACATCGACACTGAATTTTTCCTGTTCACTTGCCACTGTATACTTCCTTCGCCCTTTGAGTAAAAGCCGTAACCATAGAGGTAACCAGCTCTTTGAATACCTTGCCGAATGCCATACCCACCAAGGCGCTGGAGAACTCAAAATTCAACTCAAACTCCACCTTACATGCATCTTCTGCCAACTCGGTAAAATACCAATGACCGGTCAAATGCTTGAAAGGGCCATTCTCCAGTTGCAGCTCAATACTTTTACCCTCCACCACCTGATTACGGGTGGTAAAGGTCTTGCTGATCCCGGCTTTACTGATATCTACCGACGCCAGCATGGTTTTGCCATCAAACTCCAACACCTTGCCGCCAACGCAACCAGGGAGAAACTCTTTATAGGACTCGACATCATTGACTAGCTGGTACATCTGCATCGCACTGTAACGTACCAGAACACTGCGGGAAATCTGTGGCATCCGTTGGTTGATACTCTTGGCTGACTCAAAACAGACCCGGATTTTAGCATGCCGGTCAAAAAACGCATCCTTTGTTCCATCGCAATGAGTTCTACCTCTGTAAGCGCTCAAAAAGCCAGCAACAAAACCCTAAGCTACTGCCCGCAACTCAAAATATTCTTCCAGGCCAATTCCAAATTGGCTGCTGCTGCGTATAATAGCCAGCCTATGGCTAAGAAGAATGCAAAAAAATCCGCAAACGCTCCGGCAACCATTGCCCGGAACAAGCGTGCGACCTTTGAATATCGCTTCGATGAAAAATTCGAGGCCGGTCTGTCCCTAATGGGATGGGAGGTCAAATCCATCCGCGCCGGCAAGGTGAATCTGTCGGAAAGCTTTGTCATGCTGAAAAATGGCGAAGCCTTCCTGCACAACTGTAATATCACCCCACTCAGCGCGGCATCGACTCATGTGGTCTGCGACCCAACCCGCATGCGTAAACTGCTGCTTAATCGCCGTGAACTGGACCGTCTGGCCGGCTTGGTTGAAAGGCAGGGTTACGCCATAGTGCCCATCTCCATGTACTGGCGTAAAGGGGCCTGGGTCAAGGTTGAGATAGGCTTGGGTAAGGGCAAGAAAGCCCACGATAAACGCGACGATATTAAACAACGTGACTGGGCTATCGAAAAAGCCCGGGTCATGAAGAGCAAGTAACTGATATTTGCTGTTATTTCGCACGCCAATTGTACGGATAACCAGCAAGTGATTGTCCTTTGCTAATTAAAGCCTTGGTAAGCAGGTGGTAAAGGGGTTACAATCGATACATCACGGGGGCGATTCTGGATTCGACGGGATTCGCGAAACTCCGGGAGCATGCCGAGGGGCGGTTGGCCTCGTAAAAAGCCGCACAGTTATAGTTGCAAACGACGATAACTACGCTCTAGCAGCTTAAGGCCGCTAGCCATCTACCACAGGTCTCGCACATGGGCAGTGGATTTGATGGTCACCTTACATAGTGCTAGCGAGGGAACCTTGTCTGGGGGTGAACCGCGAAACAGTACCAGGCTCACCGTTTGGAATCCTGTCTTTCGGAGTTCAACCGGTTAAATAAAAGAGAGACTAAGCATGTAGCGCCTTGAGCGTAGGTTTTTCGGACGCGGGTTCAAGTCCCGCCGCCTCCACCAAATAAAACAAAGGGTTAGCAGAAATGCTAACCCTTTTTCTTTGCCGATTTATTGAAAATGGCAGCAAAGTGGCAGCAGAGAAATTGCGGAGTGCTGCCACTTCCCTTCTTTTCAGTTCTGGATCCTCTCAATGTCTTATTGATCAACTGCTTTAGTATGGCCGCCGTTTTCTGGCTTTCTCTCATACCCTCACGTAATCCACGCAAAACCCCGTGCTGCTGCGGCTTTCACTCCTGCATCCATGGTCAATCCAACCTAGTGGAACTGTAAAACAGTGAAATTAACCGCGATCTTTTCAGATCTTCGATCCT